>JAZQUJ010000101.1:0-8153 GCA_045631245.1 Bianqueaceae bacterium | reverse complement strand
CTTGTGCAATTTGACGATTGGAGATATAATGAATATATCTATAATTCAGGAGGAATAATCCAATGGAGAAGAAATCTTTGTGGGAGACCTGGACACCCGAATTAAAACAGTCCATGATGGATTTTTGCGAAGGATATAAAGACTTTATGTCTAAGTGCAAAACCGAGCGCGAGTGCGTTGATGAATTGATCGTAATGGCTGAAAAGGCCGGCTATAAAAATCTGGAAGAGTGTATCGCCAAGGGCGAGAAGCTGGTTCCCGGTGATAAAGTTTATGCGAATAATCGCAATCGTTTTATTGTATTGGTTCAGATTGGTGAAGAAGACCTTTCTACCGGTTTGAGACTGTTGGGTGCTCATATCGACTCCCCCAGACTTGACCTGAAACCCAATCCTTTGTATGAGGATAGCGGTTTTGCTATGCTGAAGACTCACTACTATGGTGGCGTTAAGAAGTTCCAGTGGGTAACCCTGCCTTTGGCCATTCATGGTGTTGTATGCTTGAAAGATGGTTCCACTGTTAAGATCTGCATCGGTGAAGAGGCTGGCGATCCCGTATTCGGTATTACCGATATTCTGCCTCACCTGGGTAAAGATCAGCGCAATAAGACCATCGGCGAAGCTTTCACCGGTGAAGACCTGAACGTTACTTTCGGCAGCACTCCTGCTGAAGGCGAAGACGTAAAAGATCCTTTCAAGACCAATGTTTTGAATATTCTGAAAGAAAAATACGGTATCGAAGAAGCTGACTTCCAGTCTGCTGAAATCGAAGTAGTACCTGCCGGCGCTGCTCGCGACCTGGGTATTGACCGCAGCATGGTTTATGCTTATGGTCATGATGATCGTATTTGTGCATATACTTCTGTAATGGCTCAGCTTGACTTTGCCAACGAAGTAACCAAGAAAACATATGTATCTCTGCTGGTAGATAAGGAAGAGATCGGCAGTGTTGGTGCTACCGGTATGAAATCCAGATTCTTCGAGCACTGCATGGCCGAAATTATGGAACTGTGCGGTGGCTACAACGATCTGAAGATGCGTCGTATGTGGAACAATTCCAAGATGCTGTCTTCCGACGTAAGTGCTGCCTTCGATCCTAACTTCCCCAGCGTACACGAGAGAAACAATGCTCCCTTCTTCCACTATGGTCCCGTACTGCATAAGTACACCGGCAGCGGTGGTAAGGGTGGTTCCAACGATGCAACTGCTGAGTATGTTGCAGAGCTGCGTAACATTTTTGACAATAACGAAATTAAATATCAGATGGCTGAACTGGGTAAGGTAGACCAGGGTGGCGGCGGTACCATCGCCTTCATCACTGCTGAGTATCCCATGGACGTTATCGACTTGGGTATCCCGCTTCACAACATGCATGCTCCGTGGGAAGTTGCAGCTAAGTCTGACATCTTCGAAGCTTACAGAGCATACAAAGTATTCCTGACCAACATCTAATCCGTTGGAATTTGGAATCTATTTGAAACGTACAATCGGCGTATAAGCGGCGATGAGATCCCTTCCGATGAAGGGGTCTCATTGCTTCTCTGCAATTGTAGAAGGCAGTAGCACAGTTTGGCTACGCCAATAAGATTCGTCTAATGCGGATTCATTAGTTCGCTTTTATGTTTAAGGTAGTAGCACAGTTTGGCTACGCCAAACTATTTACACCTGTAGCTCAGGGGATAGAGCAGTGGTTTCCTAAACCATGTGTCGGAGGTTCGAATCCTCTCAGGTGTACTAAACTGAATCAGATATAGAAAAAGGTGAGCTGATATCAGGTTTTCTGCCGCGGCAGCGGTGATTTGACATGGTGAGTTAGAAAGGTACGGGGCAAAATGTCAGAGAAAGATTTAGAAAGAGTGATCCGTGACTCTCTGGAAGGACAGGAAAAAGAGAAAAAACGGTCTGCGATCCGCGAGATCATCAGTTGGGTACTGGTGATTGGTATGTCGATTGGTGTGGCCTTATTTTTAAATAGTTTTGTAATTGTAAATGCAAGGGTGACCAGCGGTTCCATGGAGAACACGATCATGACCGGAGATCGTGTACTTGGCCTGCGTTTTTCCTATTGGTTTTCAGAACCGGAACAGGGCGATATTGTGATTTTCAAGTATCCCGATGACGAGAAACAAAATTACATTAAACGAGTGATCGGTTTACCGGGCGATACAGTGGAGATCGTGGAAGGTATTGTATATGTAAACGGCGAATTATTGGATGAACCATATTTGTGGGAAGAGCCGAGAGGTTCATTTGGACCCTATGAAGTACCAGAGGGACATTACTTCATGTTAGGTGATAATCGAAATAACTCAAGGGATTCACGATACTGGAACAATAAATATGTGTCGTATGAGCAGATTCTGGGTAAGGCCTATTGGATCTACTATCCGCAGCTGAAGAGCGTGAATCATTAAAAGAATCAGTAAAAAAGGAACGATTCAAACATGTCGATTGAATCGTTCCTAATTTTTTTGTCTAATTATGTTTGAAAGAACTAATTATATCAGCCGTCAGCCTTCAAACGAGGTGCCTTCTCGTTGGTGATCTCACCGGCCTTCATAAGGCTCAGTTTGGCAACAGCGGGACCTACCAGTTCATAAATGAAGGTGGCACACAGAATGATGGCACGAATGGTGGCACCAAACTGGGGAACTGCGGTGGTGGCAACCAGCGAAAGACCGATGGCTACACCGGCCTGAGGTACCAGCGCCAGACCCAGGTATTTTTTGATATTGGAGTCTGCTTTGCAAATGGTAGCAGCAAAAGCAGTTCCACTCATTTTACCAACCACACGCAGCAGCACGTAGATTACACCGGCCACGCCGATGCTGGCCAAAATGGAAAGCTGCAGCTCGGCACCGGAGCCCACGAAGAACAGCATAAACAGCGGAGGAGTAAAACCATCGGTAATATGCATAATACGTGAAGTTTCGCGGCTGAAGTTTGCCAGAGCAGCACCCATGGACATGCAGTACAGCAGGGCAGAAAAACCACAAACCTCGGAAATACCTACGCCTAGGAAGATGAAAGCGATGATCAGAGCCAAACGATTTCCTTCCTTTTTAAAGAAGCGCAGCGGAATGGTAAAGATCAAACCGCTGATAAAACCAACCACCAGTGCACCTCCAATTTCAATCAAAGGAGCTACCAGAGCTTCAGTTAAGGTCATATCGCCGCCGGCGATGGCATTGGCGATGGCAACGCAAATACCAAAGTAGATCAGAGCCGTAGCATCATCAATGGCAACAACTGAAAGCAAGGTTTCAGTCAGCGGACCTTTGGCTTTATATTGTTTGATAACCATAACGGTGGCAGCGGGAGCGGTAGCAGCGGCAATGGCGCCCAGTACTAAAGAGAAGGGAAGTTCAAAGCCTGCCAGCAGCAAACCGGCTACTACACAAAGTACAGCAAACAAAGATTCAAAAATGGCAATTACGATGGGGGTAGAGCCCACGCGCTTGAAATAAGAAATTTTAAATTCGGTACCAATGGAGAATGCAATGAAACCCAGAGCAGCATTGGAAATGAGAGAGAAGCTGTGAATAGCCGTTTCGGGAATTATGTTAAACACACTGGGACCCAGCAATAAGCCGGCAATCAGATAACCGGTAACATTAGGTAATTTCACCTGTTTCACTAAGCGGCCGCATAGCATGCCGGCGAAGATCATGATGGCAATCTGTAAAAGTGTATTCGTAATCATTACTCTACTTTAAATCCTTCCGTATAGCCTACCGGAACGGTGAAGATGATACCGGAGTCGGGCTGATCGAGGCCACCGGTCACATCGTTAACAATTTCGGAAATTGTGGGAATCTGTTCTTCTTTAATAACCATAAAAATGGTACGGCTTTCCTTGTGGCCGGGGTCAAGAAGCATGCGCAGCGACATCATGAAAGAAAGATCGCTGAATTCGCTAAGGCTGTGAGCCATACCCTTACTTTCCAAAATGGTAGCGCCGTAAATATTGGCTTCACCGAGTCTTTCCAGAATTTCTTCCAGACATTCGATCTTGTTAAGTACAATAAACATGAGTTGCATGTCAAATACCTCCAGAAATAGATGTTTCAATAACCACATTTTAATCCTATTGACGACGAAATTCAAGAAATAAATATAAAAAGTACAAGAAACCTCCCGGTTTTCAATATCGCAATTGAATATAGAAAACCAGGAGGTCTCTTTATACTTTTAGGAAAGGATTTCGTTGTGGAAAATCGATTCTAAAGTAATAAACTTAATTCAAGTAGCCCTGAGCAGCCAACAGCTCAGCTAATTCTACAGCACCGCCGGCAGCGCCGCGCAAGGTGTTATGGGACAGGCAGACGAATTTTACATCGTACTGGCTGTCGGGACGCAGACGGCCAACGCTAATGGCCATGCCACCTTCCAGTTCACGATCCAACTTTGCCTGAGGACGGTCGTTCTCTTCAAAGTAGTGGATGAACTGTTTGGGAGAGGAGGGCAGATCCAGCTCCTGAGCGGGAGTGGTGAAGTTAGCCCAGATCTCTTTGATCTCTTCGATGGTGGGTTTCTTCTCAAAGGAAGCAAATACAGCGGCGGTGTGACCATCGCTTACCGGTACACGCAGGCACTGAGCGGTAATGGAAACGCCTTCGTCGTTGATAATTTGATCACCTTCAATGTGACCCCAGATCTTCAGGGGCTCCTGCTCGCTCTTTTCTTCTTCGCCGCCGATGTAGGGAATCAAGTTATCCACCATTTCAGGCCAACGTTCGAAGGTTTTACCGGCACCGGAGATGGCCTGGTAGGTACAAACCAGTACATTTTTCAAGCCGAATTTTTCCTTCAAAGGATGCAGAGCGGGAACATAGCTCTGGATGGAGCAGTTGGACTTAACAGCGATGAAGCCTTTGCTAGTGCCCAGACGCTTTTTCTGTGCGTCGATGATAGCAGTGTGATGGGCGTTCAGCTCCGGAATGACCATGGGTACGTCTTTGGTACCGCGGTGAGCGGAGTTGTTGGAGATTACGGGAATCTCAGCCTTGGCATAAGCTTCTTCCAGGGCGCGGATCTCGTCTTTGGGCATGTTGACTGCACAAAAAACAAAATCTACCTGATCTTTTACGGCATCAATATCAGATGCATCCAGAACGATCATGTCCTGCATGGAAGCGGGCATGGGAGTGGACATGGCCCAACGGGAGCCTACTGCATCTTTATAGGATTTGCCGGCGCTGTTGGCGGAAGCCAGCAGGGCGGTCACATGGAACCAAGGATGGTTTTCAAGCAGGGTAGCAAAGCGCTGGCCTACCATACCGGTGGCGCCTACGATACCTACACGATAATTTTTCATATTTCAATACCTCCGAACTTTCGTTTCATTTTCATTGAAACGCGCACTCAAGTTTTCTTCCAAACCTTTCGAGTCGAAGAAAACGAATTTGCAACATGATACCACCAATCCTGCAAAAAGTCAACGAAAAATATGGGTAAATTCGCCAGACTTGAGGAAAACCGCACATTGACAGGATTTTATCGATATGCTATACTTACTGTGGTTTCAAATGCTTGGTCCCATTGCGGCCTCGGGCCGCCTACATAGGGACTTAGATATTATAAGGAGGAAACGAGTTTATGGTTTATTCACATGAAGTTGAAAAAATGTGCCAGGTTAAAGTTGGCGCCAGCCATGGTTGTGCTCCTATTCCTGAAGAAGGAAAATGGGTATATTCCAGAGAGATCAAAGACATTTCCGGTCTGACACACGGTGTGGGCTGGTGTGCTCCTCAGCAGGGCGCTTGCAAACTGACCCTGAATGTTAAGGATGGTATTATTCAGGAGGCTCTGATCGAGACCCTGGGTTGCTCCGGTATGACTCACTCTGCTGCTATGGCTTCTGAAGCTATCGTTGGCAAGACTCTGCTGGAAGCAGTTAATACTGACCTTGTTTGTGACGCTATCAACACCGCTATGAGAGAACTGTTCCTGCAGATCATCTACGGACGTACTCAGTCCGCTTTCTCTGAGGACGGTCTGCCGATCGGCGCAGGTCTGGAAGATCTGGGTAAAGGTCTGTGCACTCAGGTTGGTACTTCCTACAGCACTCTGGCTAAAGGTCCTCGCTACCTGGCTCTGGCTGAAGGTTACATCACCCGTATGGGTCTGGACGCTGATGATCAGATCATCGGTTACGAGTTCGTTAACTTGGGCCGCATGATGGAAATGATCAAGAAGGGCGAAGACGCTAACGAAGCTATGAAGAAGGCTACCGGATCTTATGGCCGTTTTGCAGATGCTGCAAAATATATCGATCCGAGAAACGAATAAGGGGGACTGAACATCATGGCATTATTTGAAAGTTATGAGAGAAGAATTAACCAGATCAACGCTGCTCTGGCTAAAAACGGCATCGGTTCCATCGAAGAAGCTAAACAGATTTGTGACGACGCAGGTATCGATGTATACAACATGATCAAAGGCATTCAGCCCATCTGCTTCGAGAACGCTTGCTGGGCTTACATCGTAGGTGCTGCTATTGCTATCAAGCAGGGTGCTAGAAAAGCTGCCGCTGCTGCTACCGCTATTGGTGAGGGTCTGCAGTCCTTCTGTATTCCCGGTTCTGTAGCTGATGATCGTAAAGTAGGTCTGGGTCATGGTAACCTGGGCGCAATGCTGCTGTCTGACGACACCAAGTGCTTCGCATTCTTGGCTGGTCACGAGTCCTTCGCTGCTGCTGAAGGTGCTATCGGTATTGCTAAATCCGCTAACAAAGTTCGTAAAGAGCCCCTGCGCGTTATCCTGAACGGTCTGGGCAAAGATGCTGCTAAGATCATTAGCCGTATCAATGGTTTCACTCATGTTGAGACCCAGTTCGACTACTTCACCGGCGAGCTGAAAGAGATCTCTCGCACTCCTTACTCCGATGGTGAGAGAGCTAAAGTTATGTGCTACGGCGCTGACGACGTTCGTGAAGGTGTTGCTATCATGCACAAAGAGGGCGTTGACGTTTCCATTACCGGTAACTCCACCAACCCCACTCGCTTCCAGCATCCTGTAGCTGGTACCTATAAGAAAGAATGCACCGAGATCGGCAAAAAGTACTTCTCCGTTGCTTCCGGTGGTGGTACCGGCCGTACTCTGCATCCCGATAACATGGCTGCAGGTCCTGCTTCCTACGGTATGACCGATACCATGGGTCGTATGCACAGCGACGCTCAGTTCGCAGGTTCTTCTTCCGTACCCGCTCACGTAGAGATGATGGGTCTGATCGGCGCAGGTAACAACCCCATGGTTGGTATGACTGTAGCTGTTGCAGTAGCAATCGAAGAAGCTGCTAACGAAGGCAGAATCTAATAATTGAATCATAAACCATTAAAAATGCTCCTGGTCTTTTGATCGGGAGCTTTTTTATACCCTTTTGCTGAAAAAGTAAGTGAAAGAAAGATAAATGTTTCGATAATTCTAATATCTGGTCATATAAAAGACTGGTAAAATGGTTATAGTTATATGATCAGAATAGATATATAATTAATTCACTTGCTCATTAGGGGGTATGAAAATGAATAACAGAACAAGAAAAATCGTGATAGCAGCTCTTTTGGCTACACTATGTTGTATAGCTACCATGATTATCAAAATTCCATCACCATTAAAAGGATATCTAAATTTAGGTGATTGTATTGTACTGATTTCCGGATGGTTACTACCTGTTAATTATGGTTTCTTAGCCGCGGGCATTGGTTCGGCTTTAGCAGATCTGTTTTCAGGTTATGTGATTTATGTGCCAATTACATTTTTAGTAAAAGGATGTATGGCGGTGGCAGCATTTTATGTATTTAAAGTCATGCACAAAACATTGGGCAATTTGGGTTCCAGAATCATCAGCGGTATTATTGCTGAGGTGATCATGATTTTGGGCTACTACATATTTGAAGGATTTATGTATGGGTTTATTCCTTCGGCGGTCAATATTCCTGCGAATGGTGTCCAAGGAATTGCCGGTTTGATCATTGGTGTAATATTGATAAAAGTAATGGAAAAAAGAAAAATTACAATAGAGTAAGGGAGAAATACTATGATACAGTCAATTTACGAACAGACAAAAGCGACAATTGCAGAGCTGAGCGAGAAAGCAAACCTGAAAGCAGGTAATATAGTAGTAGTTGGATGTTCGACCAGCGAAGTTGTTGG
>JAZQUJ010000100.1:0-17305 GCA_045631245.1 Bianqueaceae bacterium | reverse complement strand
TTATTTGCTTTGAATTTTTTCAGCTTACCAGTTCCTGTAACTTTGAAACGCTTTGCAGCTGCTTTTTTGGTTTTCATTTTCGGCATGATGTTTTCCTCCTTAAAATTGCAATGTATCCTAACGCTTGAAAACGTTTACGGTGAAGCGTAGACGCGATCTCATCGTTTGGGCATCAAAAACATTACCATACTGCGGCCTTCCATTTTCGGAGCCTTTTCAATGGCACCTACTTCGGAAATACCCTCAGCAAATTGATTGAGAACCTCGCGGCCGATCTCGGTATGGGTCATTTCACGACCACGGAAACGAACGGATACTTTGACCTTATCGCCTTTTTCCAGGAACTTTGCAGCATTCTTCTGCTTGGTTTCAAGATCATGGTTATCAATATTGGGAGAAAGACGAACTTCTTTTACTTCCATCGTCTTCTGCTTTTTCTTAGCTTCTTTCTCCTTTTTCATCTGATCAAAACGGTATTTACCGTAGTTCATGATTTTGCAGACCGGCGGCTTCGACTGGGGTGCAATCTTAACCAGGTCCAAATTCTTTTCCTGCGCTAAGTTCATGGCCTCTTTAACGGAAACCACACCCAGCTGTTCACCATTTTCATCGATCAGTCTAACTTCTTTATCACGAATCTCTTCGTTGATCATTAATTCGCTAATGGCTCGGTACCTCCAAAAATATGAATGGACGCATAAAAAAACAGATCCTTGAATCGGATCCGCTATATAGGAACGCTCATCTGCTTTTCATCAAATCGATGCTCAGCATCCTGAACGAAATTCTCATATGAACCATTGCCATGTGCGGCTTTACATGTTAAAATTAAACATTACCGATGACAAGGTGAGAAGCGGATCTTCTACTTGTTTTTCATGCGTTAACTATTTTAACACAACACATATACAATGTCAAGCAAATTTTTCAAAAAATAAAAGTTTACACCTCTGAAACATCTGCTTTCTTGCGGCTCGCACCGTCATGCTGTATACTAAAAGTATCAACGCTTTAGCCGCAGCCCTGTTTCGCGCCCCGCGCTCCTTTCACGGTCACTGCTGCTTTTACGGAGGACTCATTTATGGAAGAAAAACGAATTTTAATTGTTGAAGATGAAAAGCCCATCTCCAGCATTTTACAATATGGCTTCAAAAAAGAAGGCTATCAGGTAGCCTGTGCCTTCACCGGCAGCGAAGCCCTTACCTTAGCCAAAGAATTTATGCCCCAGGTGGTTCTTTTGGACTGGATGCTGCCCGACATCAGCGGTATCGATGTGTGCCGCATGCTCACCGAGACCCTCAACATTCCGATCCTTATGCTCACCGCCAAAGGCACCGTCGATGACAAACTCTACGGTTTGGAAGCCGGAGCTGATGACTACATCACCAAACCCTTCGACCTGCGCGAGGTCATTGCCAGAGTCAAAACAGTCCTGCGCCGCTTCGAAAGAGCTGAAACCGGCGCCGGCGCCGAAACTTCCGAACTCGCCATCGGCGACATCGTGATCCGCGAGAATGAACGCGCCATCTTTAAGGCCGGCGAACCCATCGACCTGACTCCCAAGGAGTTTGATTTATATATATTCCTTATCAAAAACCCCCGACAGGTATTCACCCGGTTGAATCTTTTAGAACAGATCTGGGGCTATGACTATTTGGGCGACACCCGTACCGTGGACATCCACGTGCAGCGCCTCCGCAAAAAATTAGACCTGAGCAACTCTTTGCAAACGGTATTTGGAGTTGGTTACAAATATGTTCCGCAAGAAGACTGATCCGGCCGCATCGGCTTCCACCACAACATCCACAGCACACTACACCCCATTGCCTCCTTTTCAGCGGCAACGGTTTCGCTTCGGCATCCGCCCCAAAATGTTTTTGGGGCTTTTGGTCGTGTTCATTTTCAGTGTTCTTTTCCTGAATCTCATTTTGACCAAGCAGCTCAGCGAAGCCATGGAAGATCAGATCCAGTCCGATCTCGTCAAACTCCGCAACAACACCGAGGTTTATGTGCGCCAGGTCATGTTATTGGAAGGCTCTCCCGACTTAAGCGATCCCGCCGTTTCCGATAGCCTCCTTCCGGGGCTTTTGGACGAGCTCTACGATACCAGCAGTTTTCCGCTGGCCTTTTATACCGCCGATCTTACTTTGCTTCATTCCACCCACTCCTCGTTGTTTTCTTCCGAAGCCTTTCCCGCGGAGGCCTTTCGCCGGGCCGCCGGAGGCACCGCTTCCTATCAGCTGCGCTATGACATGGAGTCTTTTTGTTATGCCAAATTTGTGATGCCCATTTGTATATCCGATGAAATTTTAGGCTATCTTCTATATCACATTGATTACACCGATCTCCAGTTGGAAAAAGCCGAAACCACTTCCACCGTACTGCAGATCACCATCACGGTCATGGCTGCCACCCTTTTGTTCTCCATTTTACTGCTGACCCATTTTACTACGCCCCTGGGCCGCCTTATGGCTCTGACCGGTCGTTTTAAGGAACAGGGCGTCAGCACTCAGGAGCTTCAAACCCAAAAAGAGACCCTTTCCTTAAAGCTGGCCCGTCGTCATGATGAGATCGGCCATCTTTCCCAAAACTATGCCGAAATGCTGGATACCATCCAGCGCCAACTCAGTTTAATCCAACAGGATCGCAACCGTATTTTCCAATTACTCAACAGCAAGCAATCCTTTTTCGATAATGTGACCCACGAATTGAAAACACCGCTCACCACCATTCAAGGCTATGCCCAGCTCATTCAGGACAACGGTACCAGCGATCCAGAGCTGCTTCAGGTCGGTCTGGACCATATATTAAACGAAAGCGCCCGCCTCCACACCATGGTATTGCAGCTTCTTGAAATGTCCAACGTCAAAAACACCTATGAGCTGCATCCCCTTGATCTAACTGCGCTGCTGATCAGCGTCACCGATGCCATGAACCTGAAGGCCAACCGCTATCAAAGCCATTTAAAGCTCACCTGCCCCGACCAGCTAATCCTTCTTGGCCAGGAGGACCGCCTGCGTCAGTTGGTGATCAATCTCATCGACAACGCGATCAAATACGGCGCTCCCCAAAAAGCCATCGAAATTTCCGCCGGAAGGCGGCAAAAAGACCTTTCCTCCTCCCTTGAAAAAGCAGACGAGGCTCAGAAGGATCAACGCCTTATCTTTATACAAGTAAAAAATGAAGGAAAAGGTATGACATCGGAACAGATCGCCCATATTTTCGAACCCTTTTATCGTGTCGATAAGAATTTTTCCCGGGAACAGGGAAGTTCCGGTCTCGGTCTGGCAATTTGTCAAAAGATCGCCCAGGAACATCGGGCGCAGATCGAAGTCGAAAGTGCACCGGAGGGTCCCACAATATTTACCGTTTGGTTCGCGCAAAAGGAGGTAACAGAAGATGAATTGTAATAGCAAACTACTGCGGCGTATTTCCCTGTTGCTGCTGATTTCCCTTTGCGCCGTCTTCGTATCCGGCTGCCGCCGTCAGGTCGTGGAAAGAGTCGGTGTATTGCCGGATCGTCCCACCCAGTTCGTGGCCCATAACACCGAAACGGAAACTCCGGATCAGGAAAGCAAATCCTGGGACGTACAAAATGCCGACGAACTGCGGCTTTTTTCCTCTGAAATCGAAGTCACCGAAGCGCCTTCCGCTTATTACTATAATAACAAAGCCTATCTGTACCGCACGGTAAAACAGGACTCTTCTCAGATCCTGCACAGTTTGGAACGAATCGGCGCCGACGGCGCTTTGAATCCCATTTATTCCATGACGATTTCTGAAATCAGCGATTGCAGCTATTGTCCTACCACCACAGTAGCCGCCTACTCCACCTGGATCGATGGCTGTTTGACCCTTATACTGGTGGATCTTGTATCCAACGAACAGTCCGTACTCTGGCAATCCGATGAAGCGTCCCTTTTAAAGGAACTGGGCCTTTCCGTCAAACTACAGTGCCAATGGTCGGCGGATGGATCCTCCCTGTTATTTATGCCCATCTGCTTTATCGATCCGACGGCGGAGGCTCCCCAGACCATTCTTTCTGCCTCTGAAAAAATGCAGATGGTATATGAATCCCTTCCCAACTTTCCTCTCATATACATATACCAACTGGACCAAAAACAAATGCATTCTTTTTTGATTTCTTCCGAGGATTATCCGCTGTATGATGCGGAAACAGCCCCCATGATCTGCACCACGGAAGACGGTTCCCAGTTTTTCATTTATTTCAATTCACCCTCTGATCCGTCCCTAGCTCATTACATCGATATCAACAACATGATCCACTATTCCACGCCCCTCTCTGCCTATCTGTCTTCCTTTACCCAGCTCGGCAGCATGCCCATGTTTTATGGCTATCAGCTCTATTTGCATGTGGACAGCGTGGGGATCATGATATTCGATCCTGCCAGCGGCTCCGTGATCGCCCAATATCCATTTAATGACCCCATCCACTCCTTTACCATTTACGATAATGCGCTGATCGTAGCCCAGCCTTCCGGCATCGGAACCGGCGGCGGTGTGGATGTGACCGCCTATTTGCTGAATCAGGAAACCAAACAATCGGTTTTGCTGTACCACAACAATGACACCTACTCCCCCTTCATCAATCATATGGAGATGAGTCAGGATGGACATCACCTGTTAATAGAACAGCTGCCTTCGGAATATCGTAACCAAAAGCAGCTGATCCAATTAAGTTTCAATTAATCAATTTTTTCAAAGAATTCCAACCGAAGCTGACCATCAGCTTCCGGCAAGGTCCCGCCAAAGATATGTGCAATGGTGGGGCCTTCGTCTATCAAACTCATAGGCCCGTCGACACGACCGGGTCTAATTTTTTCGCCTCGCATGGCGAATACCGTGGTATAACCGGGTTTTGAGGGTAAATATCCATGGGTGGCCTTCGTCTTTCCCGGCTCCTTATCGATTGCTTCTCCCTTCAGGCTGTCCAGCAAACTGTAGCCGGCCTTGGCTTCCAGCATCAGCAGGCAGCGTTCATCGGCTCCCAGTTTTCCCGCTTCTTCACCGCTGAAGATCGCTTCGATACAGTCATCATTTTCCCGGCTGAATGTTTCAAACAGATCTGTCAGTCTGATCCGAAGTTCTTCTTTTTCCTCATTCTTCAGCGAAGGATGAGCATAGATATAGGCAGAGCCATCGCCTTCCTGAGCCAGCACACGATACTCCTTTACATTGATGCCGTCGGCCGCAGCTGTAACCAGGCCTTCCTTCTGAAGCAGCACATTCAATCGTACACCCTTGTTCCAATCCAAACTGGAGTGATCGCCCAGTACCACCCAGGTCACCGGTTCCCCTTCCAGCAGATCCATCAATTCAGTCAATCGCTGATCATGACGTTTCAAGGCCATCAAGGCTTCCTTGCTGTTATGCCCGTGCTGATGCCGCATACTGTCCAAATCCACAAAATGGATCAATGTCAAGTCGGGCTCATATTTTTTCAGCGTGTATTTTACCGACTCATGAATAAAATTATCCAAATAAGGTTCCTGGATTCCCTTCATGAGTTTCCCAAACTTAGCAAACAATTCCACCTGAAGTTTCTTGGAACCGCTGCGAAGGGATGCCAGAATTTGATGATCCCATTTACGGTTCGCAAAAATCTCAGGTACATGATAATCAATTTTAGCTCCGGCAGTAACCGGCCACAGGAAAGATGCCGTTTTCAGCCCCTTTTCTTTAGCAGCCTCGTAAATGGTTTTTCCCTGAACATAACTGCGTTTCCAGTACCAATCCGGCGATGCCATGCGCTGCGGCTGCAGCAACAGGTTTTGTACCACCCGATGATGTACCGGCAGCTTTCCGGTGGCAATACTGCAGTGAGCCGGATAGGTCAGTGTGGGATACACCGACTGCACCTCATCACAGTAAGCTGCCTTTTCCATAAAGCGGGCAAAGCCCGGCATTTTTGATACCGTCTTCCAGTCATCGGTTCCCAGTCCATCAAATGAAATCACAATAATTTTATGCTTATGGTTCATATCCATTCGTCTCCCATCTGCTTAGCAATTCGTCTATATCCACTCGTACCCCGGCTTCCACCGAAGTGCTGCTCTCCAGCACCTCCGTCAATAGTTCACCGGCTTGCTGTATTTCCTGCCTGAGTTCTTCCTTTTCCTCTCGCAGCTGTGTTTGCAATAGTGACAGCTGCGTGACCTCCTCCTCCAGTCCACGGATCCGGTCCGGATACCAAAGGGTATACAGGAATCCAAGGCAGCATATGACTCCGGCAAAAAACAGACCCATCTGCAGCAGCGATTCACCCATATTGAGCACCTTTTTACGCCTTTTACGGGTTTCATTAAAAATCTCGTCCGTGTCCGGATCCGGAAGAGCCTGCTGTACATACAGATCCTGACTCAGGTCCTGAATATCGCTGACTCCGGCATCCTCCGTGCCCTCCTGCAGCTGCCTGGCAATATACAGGCGATATCGCATGGCATCCGGATTCAACGGATCCACCTTCGCCACCTGATCCAGCACCCGCAGCGCCGTCTTGAAATGACGCTCTTCAATATAACACAACGACAGTACCAGTTGAGCATTTACATATTGCGGATTCAGGTGCACAGCTTTACGCAGTCTGGCAATGGCAAAATCATTACTGCTTCGCTTCAGAAGTTCCAGTGCTTCATTAAACAAATGGATACTTTCATTCATGTTGGTGAGAAGCTGAGGCTCTGTTTTGATCTCCTTCAAATAATAGGTTGCTCTGTTTTGGTTTTTATTATAATATTCGCTAATCGACCACTGCTTCATAGCCTCACCCAGTTCGCCCCGGTGAAACTCGATCAATCCCAGCACATTTCGGGCATTTTCATTATATTTATCATATTGGAGCGCTTTTTTTAAGTCGTTAGCCGCACGGCTCAAATCTCCCGCTTCCGCCTTCGACAAACCGCTGCGATAATATTTCTCGCTGGTCTCCAGCAGCTTTCGCTCCACCTGCGACATACGTTCCCGGCTCATCGTCTCTCCCTTGCTGTCGTCTTCGTCTGCTTCAGTGCCTGTTCTTTCAAAGCCTGTTCTTTCAAAGCTTTTTCTTTCAAGGCCTGCTGATTGAGCACCTGACTTGCCAGTTCCTGTGCCACATCCACAATATCCTGGATCTCGTCGCCGGAAAGACCTTCCGAAAGTTCATCCACCGAAAGACTCTCCCGGTATTTGGCCAATTCATCTTTAAAATTAAACATGATAACCTCCACTCTCAAGCTCTTTCGCAAAAGAGTACTTCACACTATTCTGCCGCTCATTGCTCATCCAAGATCGCTTCGATCTCACCCACCAAATACAAAGAACCTGCGCACACCGTCAGCTCTGTGTCCGGCTGATGTACGGCAGCCTGCAGTGCCTCCTTGGGGCTTGCAATGCACCGGATGGATCGATCTGCTCCGGCTTCCTTGGCCGCTTCGCGGCCCTGCTGCCACATAGCCGCCAGCTCCTGCAGCTGGTCCTCACCATGAATGCAGGTAAAGAAAACCTGCCCAATGGCAGCGCACTGTTTCAGCGGTTGAATAATACCGCTGATATCCTTTTTTGCCAGTGCACTGAACACCAGATCACAATTGCCGGGGGCATAGTGGCCGTCCAAATAATCCGCCAGCATCTGGGCTCCACTGGGATTATGGGCTCCATCCAGCAGAATGGGGCGACCTTCAAATTCGCGGCGCTCCATACGGCCGGGCCAACGGGTATGTTTCAATCCGAGGCGCAACGTTTCCTCGGTGATCCGCCAGCCGGCCTTTTGCAGAAAGTTCACCGCGCACAGCACCGCCGACACGTTCTGCACCTGATAATCACCAATCAGGGCAACCTCCAGCTGTTCATAGTCAAAATCGTCATGTCGATAATGGCCCTCAGCCACCCGCTGCACATCGCCGCTATAGCAATACCGACAAGCATTTCGATCCGCTTCCGCCTTGACCACCGCCTGTACCTCCGGCTGGTTTTCTGCCAGCACCACCGGTGCACCGGGGCGAATGATACCCGCCTTTTCACCGGCGATCTGGGGCAGAGTATCTCCCAAAACCTTAGTATGATCCAAACTGATCGAAGTAATGAGACATAGTTTGGGCTCTTTCACCACACTGGTAGCATCCAGTCTTCCGCCCACACCGGTCTCCAGCACGATCACGTCCACTCCACAGCGGTAAAAATAAACGAAGGCCGTCGCCGTGATCAGTTCAAAAAAGGTGGCGTGATTATGTCCTTCCGCCGCAATGGCCTCTGCCGCCGCCTTAACTTCCTGACCGATCTGCAAAAATTCTTCCTTAGGAATCTGTTTTCCGTCCACCTGAATTCGTTCGGTATATTCCACCAGATGGGGCGATGTAAACAGACCCACACTGTATCCGCTCTCTCTTAAGATCTGCGCCAGCATTGCACAGCAGGAGCCCTTTCCGTTAGTTCCCGCCACATGGATCACCGGAATCTGATCCTGTGGATCGTCAAACCGTGCCAACAACTTTTCCATGTTGTGAAAACCATCTTTTTTACCGTACATGGGCACCGCTTCCAACCAATTAATAAAATCTGTATATGTCATCGTCAATTACCTCTGGCTTCTGATATTTTCAAATGCTACTTTCATATGATACTTTCATATGTTATGTTCCTATGGGCACATGTTACCACTATGTGAAAAGTGTACAGAAGTTACGGAAAAAAGTCAAGAAAAAAAGAGTGCCAAGACGATCTTATAAACTCGCCTTGGCGCTGATTCTCCCCTCACTTTTTCCTGCGCTTTCGCGCAAAAATCAAAACTGCCAGCAAAGCGACGGCCGCCATGGCAAGTCCCCCATAAACCATACCGTTTTGGGTATCCCCGGTGGGCACGGATCCAAGATTTACCTTCAGCTGTACCTTCATATGATATTGCCATTCCGTGAGTGACTCACTCACAAAGGGCACTCCCACCAACGAGGCCTGGATCTGTGTTTCATCCTCCTCTGTCCGGCAGATCAAATAGGCGCCCTGGGGTACATCGAGTTCGGCTTCTCCCCTTTCATCCAATGTCACCATTTGAAAGGGTTTGATCTGATTACGGGAAATATAGTTGCATAGTGTTTCAATAGTTTGCCTGCGTTCTGCATTTCCCTCAGCCATCAGATCCGCCTTCGACTCATCAAAATCTTCGTTTAACACAAAGGATAACGACAGCCTGGTGGCATCGATTTTACCCACCTGATACACCGCCAACCTTACACCTGCCGTTTTTTGTGCAGCCTCCGTTTGAATTTCAAGCGTACACTCCTTTTGTGTATCTAAAATATAGGGCGGCACTTTTCTTTCTGCTTCTCCAGCGATGCCGACCCTGTTTTCCGCCGCCTGTACCGTAAATCGGCTGCATCCGGTCAACATCACAAATACCAAACAGCCGATTCCGGCCATCAGCCTGATCATTTTTATCATTTTCATCCTCTCCTTTTCAGGGAGCTGAGCCGCCAAAAAAGCAGCTCAGCTCTGCCCGTACCAACAGTCGATGGGTGTTGATGCCATATGGAGTACACGTTAGAAGAGTGATTTCATTGGCGAACTGACTGGGTTGCAATAGGAGGTGCACCTCCTCCGGCAGCACCGTCAACTGTTGGGTCACGGTGTAAACCAAAATGTTCTTCCGGCTTACAATATAAATACGATCGCCCTTTTCCAGCGCATCGATCCGGTCAAAGGCGAAAACCTCGGGCAGGCCGGAATGGGCACACAGTACCGAGTGTACCCCCTCCTTGCTGTTGACCTCCCCGCTGATCTCACTGCTTCCCTCCAGAAGCCCGGCGCCCTCCTTCAAAACCGTCTCCTCCGTTCCCCGAAAGATCGGAAGCTGACAGTCTGCGTTAGGAATCCAGAGTACCCCCAGCATTTCCTTTCCTTGAAGCAGTTTTTCCGAGGGCATGTCGCCTTGAAGATAACTTTGAATCAGCTCCTGCTGTCTTCCTCGCTGATAAACACGTCGAACCATTGGATACAGCGCGAGTCCGGATCCAAGAAAAATCATAAGGATCCACAGCCATATTTTAGGACCTGCCCTTTTCATTCCGCATCCATTTCCGCTTTTGAAGAGCCCATCCTATACGACCGACACCCACAACACCAATCACCAAAGCACCAATCTGTAGCGCTCTCAGATACTCTGTGTAACTAAAGGAGGAACTTCGTTCAGCTTCCGCAGCAGTTTCAACCGCAGGATTTTCCCACTCCCCTTCTTCGATCCGTTCTCCCCGTACCAGAAGCCTGTGACTATTGATGCCATAGGGGGTACAGGTAACTAGCGTCACATAATCCTTTCCTTCCGCAATGCGAAAATCATCGGTTTCATAGGGCAGCACCACCTTGATCTGATCAATTCGGTACCCCATGCGCCGATTCAGCGTATGCAAATAAAACTCATCTCCTTGCTCCAATTGATCCAGATCCGAAAACAGGGTCGCGGATGGGTCGCCCCGATGCGCCGAGATCACGCAGTGAGTTGATGCCCCGCCCACCGGAAGGGAAGTATTGACCATGTGCCCTGCTCCCTTGGCCAATACCCTTTCCGATGTGCCATGGTAGATGGGCAAAAACACATCTATGCTTGGAATCTCGATATAAGACATTACCCCATCAGCATTTTCATTGAGGAGTTCCTCATAAGTCAAATTTTGCATCTCAAAATCGGATACAAACAGTTCCTGCTCCTGTACCAATTTATGAAGCGCATCATTATAAGCCTCCGCCTCCTTCCACGCTCCATCGATTTCTGTTAGCCCCATGCCGGCCACATCTGCCTGATAAGTGCGGATCACCTCTCCATGATGGACTCTTTCGTACCAATTCGATATCAGCGGATACAGACTCACACCCAAACCGCACAGGATCAGCAGGAGACTTGCCATAACACCGATTTTATGCCGCGTCCTCATCTTGTTTACGCTTCTTGCCAAGGGCAATACCCAGCACACCCAGGCCGGCTACGCCGGTACCAATGCAGGCAAACAGCGTTGTACCCACACCACCAGTGGAGGGAATGTTAAAGCCATGACGATTCAATACGGTAAAGGAAAACAGACCATCGTTATACATACCCCTGGCTGCATCGAAAATCCCGTCCGCGGCCGAGCCTGCCTCTTCCATGCCATAATTGGATCGATACGTCAAGCTCTCACTGTCGGTCCATCGGTAGCTGTATCGTTTGGTCACGGCCGCCTCATTCCGGCTCATGCTGCCATCATCCGCCGCCACATCGTAGCTATACACTTCACCGGCAACAGCGACATGATCGCCTACCGCATGACCGGTCACATCGATCTTCAATTTCATACCATTCTGACGAATAAAGTAGCCCTTACCGGATTCAATCACGAAATACTCACCATCCGGATCTGCCTGATACTTCATGGGCTGGGCTGATACCGCCGAATCGGAAACCACCGTCAGCACAATGGGCTCCTTCAGCAGCTGATAGCCATTCAATGTTTTTGTTTCCACCAGCTGATAGGTTCCGGTCTCCAAACCGTAAATATATACTTCCTGATCGGCATCAATGGTAATTGTCGCCGGATTCACCGTGTCTTTATCCACGTAATAATCACCAATACGGGCTGTACAGTCATCCACCGCCAAACGGCCCCGATCGGCTTCGGTATATTGGCTCACCGGAATCACATTTCCACGACTGTCGCGCAATTCAAAGGTCACGCCTTCCATATTTTCGGTACCTTCAC
The DNA here is from genome assembly GCA_045631245.1 of Bianqueaceae bacterium. Taxonomy (GTDB): domain Bacteria; phylum Bacillota; class Clostridia; order Lachnospirales; family Bianqueaceae; genus CALWPV01. Next base: position 5,585 of record JAZQUJ010000100.1, on the reverse strand, counting down.
CGATTTTGGTCACCTGGGTGGCATAGGTATAAACTCTGGTATCGATACACTGCGGATTGATCACATCCAGATCCATTCCCTGAGGATCCACAAAGGGTTCAAACACTCCCTGCTCCGGCACATGAACCTCATTGGAGATCTCGAGCTGATTATCGATGATCCGATGGGATAGCACCAATGCCACATCGTTCACATTACCCGGGTCACCCACCAATGCCTTTTCATTCAAGATCAGGTTATAGGTCACATATACTTCACTATAAAGAGGAACTCGCTTGGTGGTACCATCGTAGTTTTTGTCCTCCGACAAAGACTGAGTATTAAACAGCACCGCAAAGGCATTTTCATGGGCATAAGCTTCCGGCTGATCCTCATCCCTCATGGTCATACTGTTTCCATAAAAATCGGTAAAATCGTCATTATTGGTCACATTTCCCATTTCCTCAGCGGACATTACACGATAGTTTTCCACCGTTCCCGAATAACGGGGAATATACACCATGTCACCCTCCAGCGTTTTTCCCCAGACTTCCATTTGGGCTCTGCGGTTGCTGTCCGCCACATCATTCACAAAGGTCTGACCCGCTGACATACGGTCCAGCAGATAATACACCTCAATTTCACCAATGGTGGAGGGCACCTCGGCCTTCATCCAGTATCGAATGGTATCGCCCATTTCAAAGTCCTCCGCATCGGTCAGCACATCATTGGCCGGATCATTCACGCCGTCCTGCACTTCATACTGTGTTTTCGCACCCTCATCGGCCACGATATGCTTTTCCACCGACAAATTCTTTGTGGCATTCTTCGGGTGGGCCTGCACATCATACACCCAGTACACACCCGCATTCTCTGCGCTGCCCTGCATGTTATCGCCCGCCAGCTCATCGGTCTCTCCCGGCCACTTGGTATCGTTATTGCCATCATCCACCGATGTGGTGGGAATCGATACCACAAAGGGCTGTGGGTCGGTGATCTGACTGGGATATGCAGATTCATACACGATATAAATACCCAGCGGAAGTCCTGCACCATCTCCATCAAAGGTAGCGTTACCCCTACTATCGGTGGTTTCTGACCAATGGGGCAGTTCATTCAAATTGCTCATCCGCTTTACCGCATCGTCGCTGTCCAGCAGATCACTGACCCATCGATCCAGCTCAGCGGCGCTGCTGAGTCCACTGGGAATGGCAATGGTATTCTTTGCTGCGGTGGAGTCTTTGATCAGGGAGCGGTACTCCACGCTCACCGTGGTTCCACTTCCATCCAAATGCCCCTGCACAATATCCGCCACCCGATAAATGGTATAGGTTACATCACCAAACTGCTTCAGCACATTCCCCTCAGATCCCGGCTGCCCCGCCGTACTTCCAATGCCTGTATCGGTATCATTGGCCTCCGAATTGTGATTTTCCGACTTATGAATGTGTAAAATACCCCTTTTATTGGTATCGATCACATATTTCGTAGCCTCATGATCAAAACTGTATCCATGATGCGGATGCTCCAGCGCCGAAGTATCGCTCTCCGTATTATACACAGGTGCCGCGCTCACCGCACTGCACATCAGCATCGCGCCGGCCATGCCAAACACCGCTGCTCTCTTCCAAAAATTTTTAATTATCATTTTGTTTCCCCCTATGATTCATACATATTTGTTTCGTTGTTCCCGCTCCCGCTGCGCAAAGCGCAAAACCGGCGATATACAGCCAAGCCTCCCAGCCGCCGGAGCTCGGCATAGTATATATGGGCTGATCTGCAATGGTAAATTCCCGGCTGATGGATACCGGCTGCTCAGAATAGGACCACACCGGTTCTTCCCCATCCTGTCCATATGGCAGACTCAATTGAACCTGCTCTGCCAATAGCTGATAGCCCGGTGCCGCCTTAATTTCTGTCAAACGATACTCGCCCACTGTCAAATCCTTCCATACTGCTTTTCCACCTTCTCCCGTGGTTTTTTCCGAAACTGTTACCCACCGATAGGATCCATTGGCATCCGTCAAACTTCCATCGGGTATTGTTTCGGTCTTCAAGTAGTAAACCTTCTTCTCCAGCAAGAGCGTAACGCCCGCCAGTTTGACCCCCGGATCCGCTGCGTCCACTTTACATACTGTCAAATCACCGCGCCGAAGCTGGTTCATAACACTGACCTTTACCACAGCTCCTTGGGTCTCACCCACAGTCACCGTTTGTTTTTTCGGAAGCTCAAATTGAAAATTACTCCCGTTTACATTGATTCCTTCTTTCTTCACCTCCTCTATGGTGTAGGTCCCCTTTTTCAGGCCATTGATCCGGATCTGGCCATTGGCATCGGTCTCATGAATTTTGTCATAGCCGGTTTCTTTACCGACCACATGAAACTGAAAGCCTTCCAGCTTGGACTTTAGCATATCATCCTGTTCCACCTGTTTTTGGATCAGCAGATCTCCTGTAGCCGGAGCTGCCTTGATCTTGAAAAAGCCCTTGACCGGATCATCCAACGTTGTAGTCGAAACAACGATGTTCGTCTGGCGCTTTTCATCGTCGCTGACTCTTCTGGTCATAATCGGTGTCGGTTCCTTTGCTCCCTCGCAAATGGTGTTGGTCAAAGTAACCGAAAAATCCACCCGTTTCGGATTTTCAATCTTCAGCTGATCACCCGATACCGTCAATTTTACTGACGAATCCGACGGGGTAAGGCGCATGTACTTGAGTACATGATTGCTGTCGGTTAAAGTCAGCACATCTTCGGTCATCTGATGTGTCGGTGCCGTTGCCGAAGCAGCCGCGGAAAAACTGGGGATCTTTTTGGAGTTTTTCAATTCTGCTACCCATTGGTCATACCAGGCTTTCACCGACTTTCCCCCTTTGGGCGCCGTATTGAAATACTTCATGCCTTCCCATCCGAACTTTTTCCAGGTGCTGCCCTTCAGATTGAACTCAGCATCCATATCGCCCCATACGATCTGCCAGATGATCATCTGAGTCGCCACATATTTGGTGCCTTCCGCCGCGTTCCCAGCCAGATCGGCACCGTTTTTCAAATCGGTGCCGCCCACCTGGAGCACACGTCCCAACATACGAAAGATCACACCCTTTGTGGTAATACGGCTGCTGGTCAGATTTCGGATTTCATCTTTGCTTCCGATCCAGCCATAGGCTTCATCCCCCGGTGATCCCACCAGCGGAACATCCGGATTGATACAATAGGTGATCTGTCCCAATGCCAGCGTTGTATCGCCGCTTTTGAGGGCTTCACCCTGCCATCTGGCTGAATAATAGTATTCTGCATATATACCATCGGATTTGATAAATCCGTCATCTGTCATTTTTCCTACCCGCATGTCGGCATAGCCCTTCGGTACACTGCGGATATTGGTCTGCTGCATCGAAGCCTCCATGTCACCGGTTTCTTGTTCATTTTCCTGCTCCGCTTCCTTTTGCACCTCTTGCTTACTTTGCAGTTCCAGCTCCTTTTGCCGTTCCGGCTCCGCCTCCTCCAAAGAAGGCTCTTCGATGGTTTGCGCCGGCGGCGCTTCCCCACTGACTGCCGGACTCTCTTCGGCGGCCCATACCTGTATATTCAGCGCTCCCATGGAAATCACCAGCATACACAGCAGCGCCAGGCCTTGTTTTACTTTCTTCATGGTAACCCTCCTCTACATCCAGTACACGTATACTTCGTAATAAGCATCCGTCACGGTATTGGGATACTCTTTGATCTGCAGGGCGAATCCCTCGCAACCTTCCATCTGCATCAGCGCAAAGGCTCCTTCGGTGTATTCCACCATGGCAGACATAATATGATCACGCCCCATCAGCAGCTCCTCGGCATAGATTGGTGTGGGCGAGTCCCAGGTCTCCCCTTCTGTAATGTTAGGATAATATTTCAGTCCGTAACTTTCACCCAAATGGACCAGGGCGTTGATCACCTGCTCTCGATCGCCCTCCGATAAATAATAGGGCTGTTGCTTGTTCGATTCCTCTTCCACCGCCCCGCTTTCTTCATACAAGCTTTCTTCATACAGGCTCTCCTCTTCCGGTGTTTGAATCACTTCGTTTCCCTCCTTTTTCGGCTCCTCTGGCTCCTCTTCGGCAAATTCATATTGACTCTGCGATTCCTTCTGGTGGTCATCAAAATATACGACTGCAGAAGTCTCGCCTGCCCAATATTCGTTAACTGTGGTTCTACTTTCCACTGCTTCTGATTCATTAACTGCTGTTGACCCATTACTCTCTTCCTCCTTTAACTCCTGCGCTGCTCCATATCCGGTGCCAAATATTTCATACTCCAATTTTTCGGTTTCCTCCAGGTTGCTCTGTATTTCATTCCTTTCTTCTCCCTTCCCTTCGTGTCCGCAGCTCGCGCACACACCTAAAATCAAACAACCGATCCCTGCCATCGCCAAAATTTGACTCCTCTTGATTCTCATTTTTTTGTTTCACCTCCTCTTTGCTGCCTCCTTCAAATTTTGTGGCGACAGAATACCACATCTTTTCCCAAAAAAGAAGAACATGGTATGTTGAATTTGGGCCCAAATTTAACATACCATGTTAAGTTTTGAAAAATTTTTTTTGAAAATTTTGAAGATTTTTTCGTTTTTTTCTTGCCTTTTGTTTCAAACAAATAAAAAAGGCTGCTCTGAAAATCCTTCTCGGATTTCCAAAGCAGCCCTTTGATTCGACTGTTTTTTATTATCGAACTTCCGTTTTCCGGTCGTCCGTGTCTTTTCTGAGCTTACAGGCTCCTCTTACAGAACCTGAACTACCCAACCCTCGGGAGGAGCAATGCGGCCCATTTGGATACCGGTCAAGGTATCATACAGCTTCTTCAGAGTGGGACCCATTTCATCCATACCGCTGGGGAAATAAATGTCTTTGCCGTGATCGTAAATATGGCCAACAGGAGAGATCACAGCTGCAGTACCGCACAGACCACACTCAGCAAAGTCTTCCAACTCGCTCAGCAGTACTTCGCGGTGTTCTACTTCCATACCCAAATACTTTTCAGCTACGATCATCAAAGAACGACGGGTAATAGAAGGCAGAATACTATCGGACTTAGGAGTTACCAGCTTACCATCCTTAGTAATAAAGATGAAGTTAGCACCACCGGTCTCCTCTACTTTCGTTCTGGTCTGAGGATCCAGATACATGTTCTCAGCAAAACCTTCATCGTGAGCTACTACGATGGGATGCAAGCTCATGGCATAGTTCAAACCTGCTTTAATATGACCGGTACCATTGGGGGCTGCACGGTCATAATCGCTTACCTTAATGGAGATCGGCTTTGCACCGCCCTTGAAGTAGGGACCAACGGGAGTTACGAAAATACGGAACTCGAATTCCTGTGCGGGCTTAACGCCGATTACACTGTTGGTACCAATCATGAAGGGACGCAGATACAAAGTAGCACCGCTGCCATAGGGCGGAACGAAGTCCTTGTTAGCAGCTACTACCATTTTAACGGCTTCAATAAACTTGTCCTCGGGGAATACGGGCATTTCCAAGCGACGGCAGGAATCAGCCATTCTGGCTGCATTCAGGTCGGGACGGAAGCATACTACATGACCATCTTCGGTGTAGTAAGCCTTCAGACCTTC
>JAZQUJ010000099.1:0-23311 GCA_045631245.1 Bianqueaceae bacterium | reverse complement strand
GGAACCCATCTTGGAGCTATGCGCGAGCAGTTTTCCGCAGTGCGGAAAAAGGTTCAGGGCCAAGGCCTTGATCGAAGCGAAGCGTCATCGGCTGATCCCCGATATCGGATCACGAGTGCAAGGCAATCAATGTCTTGAATTCAGGTGGTAACACGGAAAAGTTTTTCGCCCTGAGTCTATTTTGACTCGGGGCTTTTTTATTTCAACGGGCCTGCCCGTGACATTTAGGAGGAAAAGCAATGAAAGTTAGAAATTTAGTAGGCGAGCGTTTTAAAGAGCGTCCGTCCGATTGTGTCGTAGACAGCCATGCGCTGATGGTGCGCGGCGGTTACATCAAGCCCGTGGCCAACGGTATTTTCTCTTTGTATACCCCGGCTAAGCGCATTACCCAGAAGATCGAGCAGATCATCCGCGAGGAGATGGACATGGTGGACGGTCAGGAAGTTATGTTCCCTGTAGTTCTGCCCGGCGCCCTGTGGGAAGAGTCCGGCCGTTTCCAGGCAGTGGACAGCACCCTGGTGCGTTTTACCGACCGTAACGATACTTCCATGGTTCTGGGTATGACCCACGAAGAAGCCAGTGTGCAGCTGGTACGTGAGTTTGCCAACAGTTACAATAAATATCCCTTCATGATCTACCAGATCCAGACCAAGTTCCGTGACGAGGCTCGTCCCCGTGCCGGTCTGATCCGCGTGCGTGAGTTCACCATGAAGGATGCTTATTCCTTCCACACTTCTCAGGAGGATCTGGAACAGTACTACGAGCGCTGCCTGCGCGCCTATGAGCGTGTATATGCCCGCGCCGGTGTGCCCGAGGTTATTGCTGTTGCTGCTGACTCCGGTATGATGGGTGGCAGCGTTTCTCATGAGTTCATGATGCTGACTCCCATTGGTGAGGACTCCATCGTGATCTGTCCGGAGTGTGGCTACCGCGCCAACATGGAAGCGGCTGAAGTGATCGTGAAGAACGAGAACCTGCTGCCCGTTGAGGAGCTGACCAAGGTTCACACCCCCGGTGTGAAGACCATCGAAGACCTGGCTGCTTTCCTGAAGCGTCCCATGGATAGCATTTGCAAAGCCGTGGTTTACCAGCGCAATAACGATGACAGCTTTGTAGTTGTATTTGTTCGCGGCGACATGGAAACCAACGAAACCAAGATCAAAAACCTGATCGGCGAGAATATTCATCCCGCTGTGATCGATATGGAAAGTCCTCTGGTGGCCGGCTTCATCGGCCCTGTGGGCATCAGCAAAGATGTAACCGTGATCTTCGACAGCTCTCTGCAGGGCATCGATAATCTGGTTTGCGGCGCTAACGAAGAGGATTATCACTTCACCGGCATGAACCTGGTCCGCGACTTTGGCGAGGTGACCTTCGCCGATGTGGCTAAGGCTGTGGACGGCGGCATCTGTCCCCACTGCGGCAAGCCCGCTCTGACCATCTCCCGTGGTATTGAAGTAGGTAACATCTTCCAGCTGGGTACCAAGTACACCAAGTCCATGGGTATGACCTACACCGATTCCGAAGGAAACAGCCAGTATCCCATTATGGGCTGCTACGGTATTGGCGTTGGCCGTTTGTGCGCTTCCGTTGCTGAAGTTAAGCATGACAACTATGGTCCCATCTGGCCTATCACCATCGCTCCCTGGCAGGTACATGTATGCTGCCTGCGTGCCGATAATGAGGAAGTAAAGGGTGTATCCGATAAGCTGTATAAAGACCTGCAGGCTGAGGGCATCGAGGTTATTTATGATGATCGCGACATCCGTCCCGGTGCCATGTTCTCCGATGCTGACCTGCTGGGTGTACCGGTACGTGTGGTTGTTAGCCCCAAAAACCTGGATCAGCAGGTGATCGAGATCGTGACCCGCGATAAATCCATCTCTGTAAAGGCTCCTGTAGATCAAGTAATTCCTGAAATCAAGCGCATCATTGCCGAGCTGAAGGCTGCCATTGATGCCAACGTTCCCGAAGCTCTGTAATTCTGTAAAGGAGAAGCATATGCGAGCTCGTAAAAAAATGAGTGTGACCAGCATCACCGAAGGTGTGATCTGGAAACAACTGTTGATGTTCTTCTTCCCGATCCTGCTGGGAACCTTCTTCCAGCAGATGTACAACACCATCGACACCATTATTGTAGGTCGGTATGTGGGTACCAATGCTCTGGCTGCGGTAGGTGCAGCCGGTGCGCTTACCGGTGTACTGGTTGGTTTCTTCACCGGTATGGCTTCCGGTGCTACGGTAGTTGTATCCCAGCGCTGCGGCGCAGGCGATGGTGAAGGCGTGAGTAAAGCAGTGCATACCGGTATGGCGTTGGCCATTGCCGCCGGTGCCATGATCACGGTGCTGGGTCTGATCTTTACACCCTCTGTGCTAAAACTGACCAACACCCCCGATGCGGTATTTGAAGATGCAAAGTTGTATACCATGGTATACTTTGCCGGTGGTATTGCACTGGTAATCTATAATGTGGGTTCCGGTATTATGCGTGCACTGGGTGATTCCAAACGCCCCATGATCTATCTGATGATCTGTTGTATCGTAAACATTGTACTCGACCTGTTCTGCATTGTGGTGCTGCACATGGGCGTAGCCGGTGCTGCTTTGGCTACCACTGCATCTCAGATCGTAAGTGCGGTGCTGGTAACCATACACCTGATGCGTCTGGACGGTGAAGCGAAGCTGCACCTGAAAAAGATTCGTTTCGATCGTACTATTTTGAGTGAGATCCTGAAGATCGGTGTTCCCTCCGGTCTGCAGTCCACCATGTATAGCGTGTCCAACCTGATCATTCAGGCGGGCATCAACTCTTTCGGTTCTGTTACAGCTGCGGCTTGGACAGCTCATGACCGTATGTGTTCCATCAACTGGATGGTAGTCAGTGCCTTTGGCGTGGCGATTACCACCTTTGTAGGTCAGAACTTCGGTGCTCAGAAGTACGACCGTGTGCGGAAGAGTGTTAGGGTCTGCATGGGCATGGCCATTGTGACCATCGGCCTTATCGCGTTGGTGACCATCGTGTTTGGTCGTCCGATCCTGGGTATTTTCACCAGCGATCCGGAAGTAATCGACATGGGTATGAAGGTGGTTTGGTATATCAACCCCTTCTATGTGATGTATGTACCCATTGAAGTTTTCTCCGGCGCCATGCGTGGAACCGGCGATTCCGTGATGCCCACCATTATCACCTGTGTAGGTGTTTGCCTGCTCCGTGTGGTTTGGATCTTTGGTGTGGTAAGCATCTGGAACTCCGTAATGATGTTGGCCCTGGCCTATGGTGTGACTTGGACGGTAACATCCACCACCTTCGGCATTTACTACTTGCAGGGTGGTTGGCTCCGCAAGCGAATCAAAGCAATGGGATTTGCACCGGAAGAGAAATAAAAATAAAGGGGTCTCCGCAGAGTCTCGTGTGCTACGGTGGTGTGCACACTGCGACTCTGCGGAGACCTTATTATTTATTTCGGTATTAAATCTGGAAAAGCCAGTATTTTGTTTCCCGATAGCTATCTGAAATTGATTTGACAGAAAAAACAGCTCTTTTGAAAGTACATACCACTGTAGTGCTTCAAAAGAGCTGTTTTTTAAGCTAATGGGTTCCAGCTTCCTCTCACATAACTGATCATGAACAATACAAAGATGAGCAAATTATGGGCGATCATGCAGGCCCAGGCGGAGATCAGGCCGAAGCCCAGCAGCTGGGTACAAAGGAAGGTGCCCACAATGCGCACTGCCCACATGCCGATAATGTTATATACAAAGGGTGCCTTGGTTTTGCCAACGCCCTGCATCATACCTTCGATGATAATGGAAAATCCATAGAAGGGTTCCGATACTGCCACCATGCGTAGCACAGTGGTTCCCAAACCAATAACAGCAGCACTTTTAGAGAACAGCCCCATCAGTGGCTCCGCAAAGATGAACAGCATACCGCCGGAGAAGATCATGAGCAGTACCTCAATGGGAATGAACATGGAAGCCAGATCCTTCATACGTTGACGGTCTTTGGCACCGTAGGCATTGCCCGCCAGCGTAGCAGCCGCAGTCTGCATGCCGTAGCCGGGTATGTAAAACAGCGATTCCACTGTGTTGGCAATGGTATGAGCCGCAGTGGATACATCACCTAAAGAGTTGATCATGGAAGCGAAGGCCACATAACCCAAAGAGGTACCAAAACGCTGCAGCATGTTGGGGAAGGCTACCTTAAAACAAGGTTTTAAAATCGTAGGATCGGGGCGAAGTTTTTGACCGCGAGGAGATACCATGGGGTGTTTCCACATGGCAACGGTAATCAAGATACCGCCCACAACAAAGGCAATGGCACTGGCCACAGCTGCACCAATTACGCCCATATCCGCGCCGGGCATGGTAAACTCAAACCCCAACAGTGAAAGACGGCGGGTGGGATAGATCAGCAAAAAGTTTAAAACCACGTTGACCACATTGACCACGATACCGGCCTTCATGGGCGTTTTGGTATCGCCGGCAGCACGCAGTACGGTGCCGAAAATAATACTGGCAGTACGGGGCAGCATGGGCATATATATAATGAAGAAATAGCGAGCAGCTAAATTTTGGATCGACGGATCCACCTGCATCCAAACGGGCACCAGACCACTGAGGGCCAGGGGTAGAATCGTGAAGATCACGCCGAGTACCAAAGTGGCCAGCACAGCCTGAGAAACGGAGCGCCTTGCCCCTTCCCGGTCGCCGGCACCGCAGGCACGGGCAATAAATGAAAGAAAACCAACACTGGTGGCGGAAATCGTGCTGCCGATTAGCCAACCAACGGTACTGGTGGCACCAACGGCTGCGGTAGCCTGGGTTCCCAAGGAACCAACCATGGCAGTATCGATGTACTGCACCGCCGTCTGCATCAGCTGTTCCAACATGGTGGGCCAAGCCAGTGCGAAGATCACTGCGATCATGGCTTTGTTCAGCCGGCGTTCTTTTTGTATTTTCATAAATTAGCATCCTCCCCAAAGGTAATATAATCGATCAGCTCATCACCATGATAATTCAGTTTCATGGAAAAAAAGGGAGCACCCTCCAAAATCGGCTTCAAAAACAAGCGATCTCCCTCCCACTGGGGCAGAGAGTCGATCTCATCCTCCGGCACCCAGGCCAGCACGCCTTCATTGCAAATCTCCGTCAGCTCGCCGGAAAACCGGTCACAGGTATACACAAACATATACTCCACATCCCAGTCCTCCAGCTCCGGCTGGGGGCTTTCAAAATTGAAGGTCACAATGGCCCGCAGCTGAGGATCATGAATGGTCAGACCGGTTTCCTCCAGTACTTCACGGCGTACACATTCATCGGGGCTTTCACCGCCCTCGATCTTCCCGCCGATACCGATCCACTTGCCCTGGTTGATATCGATTTTCTTCTTGATACGATGCAGCATCAAAACTCGCCCTTCATGGCGGATATAACATTGAGTCGTCAGTTTCATAAAAGCTCCTTATAATACGAATAAAACAAAAGCGATCGGGATCGTGATCAGCGACAGCACGGTGGTAAATACCACACTCGCCGAAGCGGTAAGGGTATCACTTTTATATTCCTTGCTGAGCATCACCGTCATGGTGGCACAGGGCATAGCGAAGGTCAGGGTGATAATACCGGTGATCACCGGATCGGTGAATACTAGATGGGCCAAAACCGTGGCCACCACCGGCAGCAGGAGCTGCTTGATCAGCAGCATTAGGTTGATCTTCAGGTCTTTAAAAATACTGGACAGTGGGTATTCCGCCAGTACACTGCCCAAAATGATCATGGAGAGGGGCGGCGTCATATTACCCAAAAAACTAAAGGTTTCGGTAGCCACCTTGGGCAGCTGAATGTTGCAGAAGTACAGTAGCAGTGCAATGGCACTGGCCACAATACCGGGATTGATGAACTTGCGCCAATTGAGTCGGCGGCCGGTACGGGACTGAACGTTCGAGGGAGTGATATTCTCCCGATTGATTAAATATACTCCATAGGAGAAGAATAAAAAGTTAAAGGGCAGGTTTAAAATATTACTGTAAAACACAGACACATCGCCATATAGGGTTTGTAAAATGGGAATGGCCATGAACCCCGTGTTGGAAAATATGATGAGCAGCTGGGCAATACTCCGTTTGGAGGGTTTGATGCGCATCAGGTGTACCACGACCCAGGCAAATATGGGCAGCATCAAGTAAAAGCACAGGCCGAATACCAGTAATTTGCTTACGTCGCCCTTGGCTACACCGCCGGTGGCTCCCAGTGATGAGAGGATCAGAGCGGGATTGGTGGCATTCAATAGCAAAGCCGACAGGCCGGTGTTGATGTGTGGATCAAGAATCTTCTTTTTATTAAGAAAATAGCCAACGATCAGCAGTGAAAACAGTTTGCACAGAGCGATGGCAATGTTGGAAAAGTCCATAACTGAGTCTCCTTGTGATAATGCCGCCGGCCAACGGCCGTGCGTCCGATAACTATCAGCGATTTTGCCGCTTTGCGGCACTATAAGATATTCTATCAAATCGCAAAATAAATTGCAACAGGCCGTAAAATTCTTTGAAAAAGAGGAAAAGACTCTTGTGTTTTTGTGGAAGATACTGTACAATAACAATTACACATTTGTCTTCGTGTTAAAGATTTTGTGAAAGGAAGGAATAAGAATATGCCGTCGAATTCAAGTATTAAAATCCCTACCAAGAATGGTAATCTGTTTATGCGCGTGGCCAGAGGTCATTTTGCAACCATGCACAGTCATACAAACTATTATATTGATATTACCACTCACAAAACTCGCTTATCGGAAGCGAAGGCACTGGCGCAGGAGATCCTGCCCAATTACCATAACAGCACCATCGTGGACACCATTATCTGTCTGGATGGCACTCAGGTGATCGGTACCTGCCTGGCTGATGCGCTGACGAAAAATGATTTTGCTAACATGAATGCCCATCAGACCATTTATGTGGTAACGCCGGAGCAAACCGCAAACGGTCAGCTGATTTTCCGCGATAACATTGCACCCATGATTCATGGCAAGCATGTGCTGGTTCTGGCTGCCTCCGTTGTAACCGGTAACACCGCCAAGGCCGCTATAGAAGCCATCAAATATTACGGTGGTTATGTGGCCGGTATCGCCGCCGCTTTTGCTACGGTTGACAAAGTTGATGAGTACAAGGTGGTTTCCGCTTTTGATCCCACCACATTACCTGACTACGCCAGCTATGCACCCGCCGATTGCCCCATGTGCAAACAGGCCCAGAAGCTGGATGCTTTGGTAAACAGTTACGGCTACTCTAAGTTGTAAGAAAGTAAACGATTCGGATCGACCAATTGAATGTGAAATTGGTCGATCTTTTTTGTTGCAAAAAATTGCGTATGTGTATTTTACTTCAAAAATTCGTATAATAAATCTATTGTTTGCGAATAGGAGGAGAAGGAAAATGCAGCAACAATATGAAGAAATAACTCGGGGCAAAGTGAAATATATAAAGGCTTTTGAGGAATATTTGCTTGAAAATGAAAAAAGTCCCCTGACTATCGAAAAGTATCTGCGAGATGTACGATACTTTTTGACTTGGTTAGGGGGACGGGAATTGACAAAAGCGGAAGTACTGGCATATAAAACCTACCTTATGGAGCATTATGCCATCGCCAGTGTGAACAGCATGATCTCAGCGTTAGCCGCCTGGCTCAAATTTGCAGGCAAAAGCGAGTGCTGCGTGAAGACATTGAAACTGCAGCGCACAGCCTTTTGCAGTGAAGACCGCGAACTCACCCGCAGCGAATACCTGCGTTTGCTGCAAGCAGCAAAAAACGATGCGCGCCTCGCCTTGCTAATGCAAACCATAGCCGCCACAGGGATCCGCGTATCGGAGCATCGTTTCATAACGGCCGAGGCTGCAAAACGCGGCACCGCCGAAGTGCGGTGCAAAGGGAAGATCCGTACCATATTGCTGCCGCGAAAACTATGTAAGGCTCTGCTATCCTACGCTAAGCAAAGGGGTATAAAATCAGGAAGCATTTTTCTGGGGCGATCAGGTAAGCCTCTGGATCGCAGCTGCATTTGGGCCAAAATGAAAAAACTATGCAGTACTGCTAAAGTACTTGCAGAGAAAGTCTTTCCACACAATCTGCGTCACTTGTTTGCGCGGATGTATTATTCAATCGAAAAAGATGTTGTCCGTCTGGCGGACATATTAGGACATTCCAGTATCAATACTACACGTATCTACACCCGAGAAAGCGGTCATGTACACCGGCAACAAATAGAAAAAATACCGCTGTTGATGATCACATAATCTGTATTATGTGATATGGACGACCTACCGTGCAGATCAGTAAGCTTTCACGCAGCTCCATCTCCCTTTTTCCGTCTTTTTTTGCACACAAAATAGGGCCAAAGAAGATTTTTCTATCTTTGACCCTGTTTGGCGTTATTTTCTTTCAATGAAACAAAAAATCACAGTTTATGTAGTTGATTTTTAATCTTTCGTATGGTAAGATAGCCTTGAAATATCGATGTTTGCCGTCACATAATACAGATTATGTGTGGAAGGAGGCGGGGTGAGGTAAGTGGATAGCGAACATGAACAATATGTGAAGCTGAGGATGCGTTGGCACCCAGTACTGAATAACACTTTGCAGCCCGATTCAGTTGCGCCCGGCAGTCACCGAAAGGTCTGGTGGCAGTGTGAACAAGGGCACAGTTGGCAGGCAGCGGTGTTCAGTGTGGTGATCAATGGTTGTGATTGTCCGTATTGCGCGGGCAAGAAAGCTATCCCGGGCGAGACGGATCTGCAAACGCTATTTCCGGAGATTGCAAAACAGATGGATGTAGAACGGAATGGCGATTTGGACCCACGGGAAATAGCTCCATCGGCCCATGAAAAGATCTGGTGGCGATGCGAGCTGGGGCACAGCTGGCAGGCAGCGCCCTTTTCGCGAACACGGGAGAAAAGTTCCGGCTGTCCGTACTGTACCGGGCGCAAGGTGCTTCCCGGGTTTAATGATCTAGCAACGCTCAAACCGTGGTTGAAGAAGGAATGGTATCAGCCGCTGAACGGAAAGCTAAAGCCAAAGGATGTGACGCTTGGTAGTAACAAGAAAGTCTGGTGGCAATGTGCCGAAAACCATGTGTGGCAGGCACCCATCTATGCGCGGACGAAGCAAAACGGTACAGGCTGCCCGGTGTGTGCGGGCCGATCCAAACGAAGCTATGTGATGTACATAGAAGACGAAAAGGCAGTGCAGCTGCCAAAGCAAAGCGAAATAGTTCGTAACTACCAGCCGGAGATCGCCGCAGGCGGCCTGAGCTGAGAAATAGAAATCATTCAAGAATGGAGATATTAATAATGAAGAAATTCAAAGAAAACTTTAAGCGCTTCTGGAGTTTACAGAAGAAAAACAACGGCGGTTTTACTTTGGTAGAGTTAATCGTAGTCATTGCAGTGCTGGCAATCTTAGCGGGTATTGCAGTGCCGGCTTATAGCGGATATGTGGAGAAGGCGAATAAGCAGGCGGATATGACATTAATTTCTGATGTTGCGGATGCGCTGCAGTTGTATTATTACGATGGTGGTATGAACGAAGCGGGGTATGTAATTGTATATCCTGAGGGAACAGAAGGCACAACAGCAAATGAGTTTGGCGATGCTGCTATGACAAAAGTATTTGGAGAGGGATGGAAAGAATCGGTTGCTCTACAGTATGATGGATGGACATCAGGAGGAATGAGTTCCATTGCCTTTTCTCAAGGTTACTTTGCCAGCTTTGTAGGTAATTCTTCCTATTTAACCGGTGGTACTCCAGAATCTCTGCTGGATAATGTTACTGATCTTACTTTTTCAGCAACAGGTTTGTTTAACACTATGAATCCTGATACAAAATATAATATTATTTTGAGTAAGTTATTTGGCAGTGATCAAGATAATTTGGAGAATTATTGTAAGCAATTTGGAATAACAACTTCTGAAGATGATTTAGGAAATACAATTTTTGCAGATGATGTAACTGATGAGCAGCTTGCGAATTTGTTGGTTTTTGGTGCCGCTCAGCAGATTGGGGAGGGAAATACATCGGGTGATGTCACAGGATTAGTACAAATTTATGCTAGATATGCAGGTTTTGTCAATTCACAATCAGGTAATGCATCTATACAGGAAGCATATCAAACTTTGAACAGTGAACTTATGAGTGATGTTAATGGAGATGGGGAAATAGGTTCTACGGATATTAACTTGGCATTTGATAACTTTAAAAATCATGTGGCAGTCAAGTCGGAATTGGCCACATACTTAGCTGATGAAAGCGAAGTTAAAGCGATGGATGATATTGCTTTTCAATGTATTATGCAAGCAGTAACGGAAGCGGCAGATGGTGTTACTCCTGAGGAAATGGCAAGTGCAGACTTTTTCTCTACGTCAAAGAAGGTTACAGATTATTTTGATACATATATTGCAGCAGCCGATTTTGTTGGTGAAATTGCAGAGTCCGATCCAGCAATGGGAGAAAAGATAGCAAACGCAATTGCAACAGGAGGTGTAGTTGTATTTTTGTATGAAGGTCCGATTGTTGACTGTTCTGCTAATGGTGTTATCAATTATTAAGCAGCTAAAAGGTATACTTTGTTTAGTAGCAATCTAAATATGAAGGAAGTGAGGAAATGAGCACAAGGCTAAAGAGAATTGGACTGTTTTTTGTATCTGTATGGATTAGCTTGATTTTTGTTGTCCAAATACAGATTATGGCGGCTACTACTGTGAGTGTGTTGGATGGTGCGCTGACAATAACTGATTCCGTAGGTACTGGTAGTAAAAATGACAAAGAAATTGTAACGATTACAGTTAGTGAAACAGTTGGCAAAAAAGATTTGGTAATAAGCAAGAAAAAGTCTAATACGATAACAATCACAAATGCATCTGGTACATTGGCAGATATATCATTTAATTATACGGTAACAGGACAATCTGGTCTTTCTCTTTTAGATTTATCAACCAATACTTATTCAACCCGATTAGAAAATGAAGGATCGATATCAATAAATTTGGAAGTAACAGATTCCTTAGATTTTAGTTGGGCACAGTATGCATCTACAGCGACTCTTACTCTTAGTGGATTTACCTTGGTTCCAGTACAAAACTCTACTGTTACAATTTCTTGTGATAGTAATTTGGGTAGTGTTACCGCGGATGGACAGGCTGTTTCATCAGTTGATCTTGGCGTGGGAGAGTCAACAGAGCTTACAGCAACGGCAAAGAGCGGAAGTACATTTATAGGATGGATCGATGTTTCTGATAATAGTGTTGAATCATTAGATGCTTCATTTACTTGTGCACCTTCTGCAAGCATTAATCTGAGAGCTTTGTTTGCTAATTCCTCATCCTCTATTTTCTATGGTGTTGGAGAAACGTATGCAATCACCACGCAGGACGCATATGCATCACTTGATAAGGATGGTCAATTAGGCGGTGAATATGATGATGCCTATACGTATTATAGAATAACACCTCTGTATATATACGATAATTGGGCGGGTGCAATGAACAAAGCACAAAACAGTACATATAAAGGTGTGGTAGTTCTCAACAATGGGACGTTGCCAGCGGGTGATTATACTGTTTCGAGCGGAATAACTTTGTTGGTTCCATTTGATACCGATCATACTATGTATACATCGGTACCTGGTTTTGTCTATAGTAGTGATGGGGGGATAGGCAATAATTATCGAGCGTTAAAATTGGCTCCAAATGCTAAAATTACTGTAGAGGGCGCAATTAGCATCTCTGCTCCTGCGCACTCTGCCGATGGTGGTGAAACGGCAGGATATCCGTGGGGAGATTATGGAAAAATAGTGATGTCATCAGGTAGTACGATTACCATTAAGAATGGTGGTGCATTATATGCTTGGGGTTTTGTTACTGGAGATAGTAACGGGAGAGGGAGTATTGTAGCAGAAAGTGGTGCGACAATCTATGAAAACTTCCAATTGGCGGACTACCGAGGCGGTAATCAGAGTTCAAGTATGAAGAATAAGGTTTTTGCATCATCTCAGTACTATGTGCAAAACATTGAAGTTCCTTTGGAATTACAAGCCGGAGCGATAGAAAATTGTTGCACGTGGGTTAATATATCAAGCCTTCACTATCATGATACATTGACTACTGTACCATTTGTTAGGGCGGATGGACTCTTTAATATAACGAGAGGTTCTATCACAAAGTATTACGATGGGACATTAGATCGATTAATAGTGGAGTTTGATGGAGACGTAACTATTTCTACTGTAACGTTGAATATTGGTGGTAGTACAGGAAGTAGTGAATCGATTCCTATTTCTTCTAATGGATTTGTATTAGGAATTAATAATAATATTACATTACAATTGAATAGCGGTACGGTAAACGTAGGACAAGATATAGCTTTGCAACCAGGTAGCAAATTAATAATTCAAGAAGGTGCTAATTGCGTTTTGAGTAGTGGAGTAAATGCCTATGTTTATGATGCGGAGGAGTGGGGTTACTACTGCTTTGCGGGATCGGATTATCAATTTGTACCTGTAAAATTTGCTCCAAGTAAACAGTACACGCGTACGGCAGCGGATCTTATTGATGCATATGTCCAGGTGGATGGTGTTTTAGATGCGAGTGCAGGATATTTATATACTACAAAAGGAATGGCAAATATTTATAGTACAGGAACTGGTGTAGTTAATATGAATTCATGTACTGCAGCGAAAACATATCAATTTAGTCAAGTTGCAGATAATGTAGATGGTATTGCTGAGAAAACATATGTAGATATTCCGATTACTTCTGCAAAGTTGAAAAATACAGATGGTTCATTTGTAGCTACAGCAGATAAAGGAGCGGGAACATATTACTATGTAAATGGTTATTGGCATCTATGTACGGATCAACCAGTATTTTCACTAAAATGTGATTCGTTGAACCATTGGTATGAATGTGATACCTGTGGAAGTGAAGATAAATATGGTATAGAATCACATCAATATAATGAAGATAACGTATGTACCATATGTAACTATAATCCGGTTCAGCTTGTTGGACGTACTCTAGAATATGTTGATACCATTAATGTAATCTGTTTATTTGAGTTTTCTAATCAAATCCAACTTAAAGATGAAAATGGTAATGGCATAATCGATAATGCAGGTTTGGTGACATGGGCATCAGATCCGAGAACAGATTATAAAGTAGCGGACGGTACACCGAATGGTAATCCAGATGTGAATATGAACTTGAAAGCTTATCCTGACTCTAATTACTATTATGCTGAAGCAGATGGTATTACAACACCAGATCTTTATAAATCTGCATACTACGCATGTTATGTAATAGATGAAGATGGGGAATATCTCTACAGCGAAGTATTCGAATACAGCCCCAGCATTTATGCCTACAATATGCTTGCGAAGGAAACAGGAGAGGGAGAACTGCAGGCTACTCAAAAAACCAAAAATTTGTGCGTTGATCTGTTAAACTATATTTCAGCAGCACAGCAGTATTTTGCTTGTAGTGCAGAAACTACGATACCGACTGAGTTGGTTAATGACAATCTAACAGAAGGATATTTTGACAAAGATATCAATGGCGATGATGATAAAGAAGACGATCTGCGAGATTTTAACTGGGTGAGTCTAAAAGATAACAGTATAACCGTAGTTCAAAGTAAGGATGAAGATTCTGTATTTAAACGCATTGGTAAGAACTTGTATTTTTCCGATACCGTTAATCTAGCTGCCATGTATGAGTTCACAACAGCACCTACCTCTACTTTATTTGACAGAGGAACCATTTTCTGGACAGAGAATCAATGGGATGCATTGGGTGAGAATTGGACACCAAGTGTGAATAATCACGGTGGTCAGAAGGTTGAAGGTATGACAAATTATGGTGGTTCTTCTACTATTTACTACACCTTATATCCCGATCCAATTGCGCCGAAAGATATGGCGGATACCAAGATCTATTCTATGGGTTATATAGAAGTGAGTGAAGGTGTGTATCAATATTCTGATATCAAAGTTTATGGTATCGAAGATTACATTGCAAATATGACCAATTTTAACGATACTGATGAGGATACGAGTAATGATACACCGGCGGAAGGCACCAAGGAGCACTACATGAAAGTTCTGGCCCAGCGTCTGTACTACTATGAGCAAGCTGCTCGGGCGGCCCTTAAGCCCTCAGCTAATTCCTAAAGGAGGTCCGAGACGATGAAAAAAACATTTGAAGAACCCATGATTGAAGTTTTGGATTTTCAAACGGAAGACATTCTGATTTCCAGCGACGTAGGTCAGGTGGAATATTTGAAAGTTCCAAGCATCAATGAGGCAGCAGAATAAACTATAAAAATCAGTAAGAGAGCATATCATCCGGTATGCTCTCTTTGTCCAAAAAGAAAGAGTGAGAACTATAAAAAAAATAACGACAAACATACTAAAGGTGGTCAGCGTTACGCTGGCGGTCGTATTGCTACTGGCGATCCTGTTTTTGGCAAAGCTGCTGGACTCCCGTCTGCAGGACGGAAAGCCAAAAGATCGCGCTGAAAAGGTCGAAAGTTCGCTAATTACAGAAAGCAGCGAGGCAAGCAGCCAAGCTTCCAAAGAACAGGAAGGCGAAAGCTCTGATGAAGTCTCCGACGAGACCGATGAGGAGGCTTGGTACGAAGACCACATAGAAGAAAGCGATGTTGATCACAATGGGGAAGAAACAAGCAGCCAAACACCAATAGAGGAATCATCACAGATTCAGGAGGAATCTTCTCAGGTGCCGGAAGGATCTGAGAGCTCACAGGAATCGGAGGAAGCTCTGGAATCGGAGATAATTATGCCGGATTCTGAACAGCCGGGTGATTCTGATCCGGTTTTGGACGATTCGAATAATCCGATTTCGCCCGAAACCTCGCAGGCGCCATCAGAAGAGGAATCGAGTGAAGAGTTTCGTCCCACGGGCGGCTGGGGCATTACGGACTGGAGTTAAATGAGGAAATGAAAGATGAATAAGAAAACAAGTATAAAAGTATTAAAAATCACCAGCATCGTGCTGGCGGTGGAAGCAGTGGTGGTGCTGATCCTGTTGCTGTGGTTGTTGCTGGGCGACGGATTCGGCGGGAAAAATGTGGACAACTCTGCTTCTTCTGTGATCACCGAGTCCGATATTACCGAAGAGCAGGATTCCGATGTGGATTCATCCAATTTCGAGGAGTTGAGTGACGGGCAGGAAAATAGTGCTGCCAAGGAGCAATCCGGCGGCGTAGAAAGCTCGGCAGTTGCCAATGAGCAAGGTGAGGCAAACGATGTGTCGAATCAGCAAGGGGCCGGGACGACTTCAGAGGGCAATGGGAGCGATTCGCAAGCGGGCAACGTGAATGGAGGCGAAGAGTCAGGAGAGACTTCGACAGCACCGGAGCCCGAGGAGAGTTTGCTGCAAAGCAACTGGGGTGAGATCGACTGGAACTAATGAAACAAGAATGCGGCAGCTATGGTAAGGTCAAAATCAATGTTGCTTCAAAACATCCTGTGTATAGTAGTATGTGTATTTTGTTTCGGAAATGCGTAATAATTTCATTATTGACATCCCGAGAAAAAGGCGTATAATAAGTACAAATTAACAGAAGGAGGAACAGCCATGAAGCTTCAGGATTTTTACTTTATTAAAGGCTGTCCGCTTTCTGTAGCTTTTGAGGGATGATTTATCCTTTAGCAAAACACAAAAACGGATAGTCCGCATTCGTTGTGCTATAAGCATCAATGTATGCGGATTTTTTTATAATTCGGTTTGGATATTGAAAGGAAGGTTTGAAATGGCGAATCAGTTGGAAGATGCCAGAAAAATCATCAACGAAGTCGATGCTCAAATGGCGGCATTGTTTGAGAAACGAATGAAAGCTGTCGAGATGGTTTTTGAATATAAGAAAGAATTTGGGCTACCGATCTTCGATGCGAAAAGAGAAGAAGCCGTTATCGAGAAAAATTCGGCCCTGATCGCCGATGAAGGTTTAAAAGAATATTATATTGAGTATTTGAAAAATATGATGGCAGTTTCCCGGGCCTATCAGCATCGCATGCAGGAAGATTTAAAAGGATCCTGCGGCACTGCCGCAAAAAAGGCTCATACGATCCATTTGAACTTGAGGGAAGACAGTTACGATATTATTGTTGCAAGAGGAAGCCTTGCACAAGCAGGTCGATACTTGAACCTGAACCGACGTGTTCTGGTGGTAACCGATAGCGGAGTGCCGGCAGAGTATGCGCAAAGCGTGGCAGCACAGGCAAAGGAAGCGGTGATCTGCAAAGTGGAGGCCGGTGAGGCTTCGAAGAGCCTCGCGGCATTCGAACAGCTGCTGAGCACGATGCTGGAACATGGTTTTTCAAGAAAAGACTGTGTTGTGGCAGTGGGTGGCGGCGTGGTCGGTGATCTGGCCGGATTCGCAGCCTCGGCCTATATGCGCGGCATTGATTTTTACAATATTCCTACGACGCTTCTTTCTCAGATCGATTCCTCCATTGGCGGGAAGACGGCGATCAATTTCGAAGGTGTCAAAAATATTGTGGGTGCCTTTTATCAGCCGAAAAAAGTTCTGATCGATCCGGACCTGCTGAAAACATTGCCCCAGCGGCAAATTGCCAATGGCTTGGCAGAGGCCATCAAAATGGCACTGACCTCCGATCCTGTCCTTTTCGAAATATTTGAAAAGCGAGATGTGGAGGCCAATCTCGATGAGATCATTATCCGCTCGTTGAACATTAAAAAGGCTGTGGTGGAACAGGATGAAAAGGAAGCGGGTCTTAGAAAGATCCTGAACTTTGGACACACCATTGGCCACGGAATTGAAAGCAGTGAGAATTTGTCGCAGCTATATCATGGTGAATGTGTGGCGCTGGGTCTGATCCCTATGTGCGGAGAAGGGATCCGGAGCAGAGTAATAGAGGTGCTGAAAAAATGTGGATTGTACCGCACTCTCACATATGATTGGGACAAAATTACAGAGGCAGCCTTTCACGATAAAAAAGCAGATGGAGCCTTTGTGACCATCACAACGGTACCGGTCATTGGCAGCTTCGAACTGAAAACGCTGCCCTGTACCGAAGTGATCAATATGGCAAAAGAATGTTTAGAGGAGAATATCCTATGAAAAATACCTTTGGAAACAGTGTGGCGGTCACCCTCTTTGGTGAAAGCCATGGGGAAATGATTGGAGCTGTGCTGGATGGACTGGCTCCCGGCATTGCCATCGATCGGGACTATATAGCGCACATGTTGGATCTGCGCCGTCCCGAGGGCAAGATCTCCACATCCCGCAAAGAGCAGGATGCCTTTAAAATCGTCAGTGGGGTCATCAACGGAAGAACCACCGGTACGCCCCTTACGATTTTCATACCAAATGAAAATGCCAATAGCAGCGATTATGCAGCCATGAAAACTGTGGCCCGTCCGTCCCATGCGGATTATACAGCCCAGTGCAAATATCATGGCTTTCAGGATTCCCGCGGCGGCGGCCACTTCAGCGGACGCATTACCGCAGCCTTGGTGGCAGCCGGAGCAATTTGTAAATTCGCTTTGGAGCAAAAGGGGATCTGTATCGGGACCCATGTACTCAAATGCGCTGGAGTTGTCGACCGGGATTTTGAAGATCTATCGGAGGATATTCGCAGCCTGAGCCAAAAGACCTTTGCAGTGCTGGCGGAAGAGCAGGGTGAAAAAATGCGGGCTGCCATTCTGGCGGCAGCGGCAGAGGGAGACAGCGTGGGCGGCGTTCTGGAAACTGCGATCATCGGCATGCCCGAGGGCATTGGTGAGCCCTGGTTTGACTCAGTGGAAAGCATGATCTCCCACATGATGTTCTCGATTCCGGCGGTGAAGGCTATTGAATTTGGCGCCGGATTTTCCATCGCAGACATGAAGGGCAGCGAGGCCAACGATCCGCTGCGGCTGGAAAACGGTAGGATCGTAACAACCCAAAACAACAACGGCGGTATCAACGGCGGTATTACCAATGGCATGCCGATTCTGTTCCGAACCGCCATCAAGCCCACTCCCACGATTTTCAAGCCCCAAAACACAGTGGACTTTAGCAGTATGACCGAAACTGTGCTGGACCCCAAAGGCAGACACGATCCTGCCATCGTTCACAGAGCGAGGATCGTCCAGGATGCAGCCACCGCCATCGTACTGTGCGATGCGCTGGCTATGCGCTTTGGAACCGATTGGCTAAAATAAAATCAGGCTGCTGCATTTCGGAGATTTCCTCTGTTTTGCAGCAGCCATTTATTGTTTATTCGGGCTGGTTGGCAAGGCGGATGATTGCCCGCAGATGGGCATCCCTCGGCCGCTCGAGAATGACCGACATGTTATTCACATTTCCCTCCGCTGTGGTGATCGTTGTGTTGGAAGCCGACAGCACAATGCCCATATGGTCATGTTCTTTGCCTTCGAATACATCGTCATACAGCACGATATCGCCGCGCAGCGGCAAAAATGATGGATCGCTTCCTTTTATATATGTGATCCGCGGATCGGCCAGAGCCCACTGTTCCCAGGAAAGACAACCGGCCAAACTTCCAGCTTCACATTCCTTGGGACGAACCGGCAGGTCGAAACCGGCGTTTTTTACACAATGATACACAAAAGCAGCGCACCACAGGCCATCGGCTTCTTCCATTGTCCAATTCGGGAAATGGGCAACGATCTCCTGGAGGTTGGAGGGAACTCCGGGAAGTGCACCGTGATAGAATTTCAATGCTTCCGTTTGAGCGATGCGGGCCAGATATTCTCTATCAGGGAAGGCTCTGTCCCACTTGCCTCGGCGGCGCTCAAAGGGAGGATGGATCTCGCCATCTAGTAGGGGCAGGTAGGCATGCACTTTGCGGAAGGTATTGCCCATCATTTCATGTTCACGGAAGTCACGAATGTCATCCATATCAAAATCAGCATAAAACAGCCCCTCTGTGGTGGCATCAGCCACCAACAAGGTGTTGTCGATGCAATACCCCTTTTGGTTCCAACAACGGGGGCCGAAAGCACAGGAAGCGCCGGCGTTTTCTCCCGGGGGATTAGCCATGCCGATACCCACCAGATTTTCGTAGGCGCGGGTGGACAGGCAGTCTAAACGGGGTTTCATGCTGTTGCAGTCGTTGGGCAGGAGGATCACTTCGGCGCCCTTCATCATGAGAATACGGGCACTTTCCGGATATTCCCGGTCGTAGCAGATCATGATGCCCAGTTGAATACCGTGATAGTCACATACAAAATATTCATCGCCGCATTCCAAGCAGGACTCGTCGGCAAAGTCACAGGTGTGGACCTTATCGTACTTGAGCAGGATCTCTCCATCTTTATTGATGACCCAGGCGGTGTTACGGGGTTTTAAATGGCCCTTGGTGAAAGAGGTGAGTACCACACCGATGTGGTACTGCCGGGCAGCGGCGCAGATCCGGTCCAGATAGGGGTTCTGTACGTCGAGAGCTTCTTCGTAGCTGATGGGCAGTTCGTAGCCGGTAATGTAGGCCTCGGGCAGGAGGAGGATATCCGCCCCGTTTCGGCCTGCGGCCGCCATTTGGTCGATAATGGTTTGAGTGTTATAGTCATAGGCGCGGTACTTGGCGCGCTGTTGTAAAATTGCGGTTTTGAAAATCATGGGATACCTCGCAGGTTTCGTTTTTCTTATTGTATATTGATTTCGATGCGTTGACAAGTGGGCAGGGAAGATTTATAATAACTAGATAATATGAAGCTTTCAATTATTTGATATAGAGGAGATAATACGATGAGCGAAGTTGTTCAGAATGTGCAGGCAGAAGCTAAGCCTGAGCGTAAGAAGGTAATTTTGAGTGGTATTCAGCCTACGGGTACTTTTACTCTGGGTAATTATATTGGTGCGGTTCGTAACTGGGGTCAAATGCAGGAGGAGTTTAACAGCGCATTTTTTATTGCGGATCTGCATTCTTTGACAGTACGTCAGGATCCGGCAACGCTGCGTAAGCAGACTCTGGATGCTTTTGCCTTGATGCTGGCCTGTGGTATTGATCCGGAGAAGAGCCTGGTGTTCATCCAGAGCCATGTGACTGCTCATGCAGAGCTGGCATGGATCTTGAATTGTAATTCACAGTTTGGCGAGTTGGGTCGTATGACTCAGTTTAAAGATAAGTCTGCTAAGCATGCTGACAACGTCAATGTCGGTCTGTTTACCTATCCTGTGCTGATGGCTGGCGATATTCTGTTGTATCAGCCGGATTTGGTTCCTGTTGGTGCGGACCAGAAGCAGCATTTGGAATTTACCCGCGATGTATGTGCTCGTTTTAATAATCTGTACGGTAATGTATTTAAAGTACCGGAGCCTTATATTGCCAAGGCCGGTGCTAAGATCATGTCTTTGCAGGATCCGCTTAAGAAGATGTCCAAATCCGATGAGAATGTAAATGCCACCATTAGTATTTTGGATGAGCCTAATGTGATCATTAACAAGTTCAAACGTGCCGTAACCGACAGCGAACGCGAGGTATGCTATCGTGAAGGTAAGGATGGTATCAATAACCTGATGACTATTTATTCGGTTATTACCGGTGCCAGCTTTGAGCAGATCGAAAATGAATTTGCCGGCAAAGGCTATGGCGATTTCAAGTTGGCGGTTGGTGAAGCTGTGGCTGAGGCGCTGCGTCCGATTCGTGAAAACTTTGCCCGCCTGAGCAAAGATAAGGCATACTTGGAGGAGACCTATCGCAAGGGCGCCGAGATGGCAAGCCGCATTGCGGAGAGAACTCTGAGCAAAGTAAAGAAAAAAGTAGGACTTCTTGGTAAATAAGAATGGCTAAATATCTGATCGTAAATGCCGATGATTTCGGTATGTGCAGAGCTGCTAACGAAGCGGTGTTTGATCTGTTCAGAAGAGGATGTTTGAAATCTTCTACCGTCATGATTCCTTGTCCGGCGGCAGAGGACGCGGCCCGCTTTGCAGCGGAAAATCCGCAGTATGCGATAGGTGTGCACTTAACCACTACCAGTGAGTGGGATACTTACAAGTGGGGGCCTCTGACCGGTGCGAAGTCATTGAAGGAAGAGACTGGGTTTATGACGCACCATGCGGCTGACGCGGAGTCTCGTGCCGATCTGAAAGAACTGGAAGCGGAGCTGAAGGCTCAGATCGAGCAGGCAAGAGCCTGGGGCATGGAGCCCTCGCATTT
Source organism: Bianqueaceae bacterium (assembly GCA_045631245.1). Classification (GTDB taxonomy): domain Bacteria; phylum Bacillota; class Clostridia; order Lachnospirales; family Bianqueaceae; genus CALWPV01. The sequence continues at coordinate 2,118 of JAZQUJ010000099.1, read as the reverse complement.
AGACAACCATATGGGTTCTTTGTATGGTCATAATACCGGTCGTTTCGAGGTGTTGGAGCTGACGCTGCGGATCTGCGGCGAATATGGTAAGGCATTTCGACTGTTCACTGATGTGCATGAATTGGTACCCTTCCCGGGAATGACCATGGAAATGCAGAGCCAGTTGCTCGGTATTATTAAACCCTGGGCGCAGAAACATGGCGTACCGATGCCTAATTATTTGTTGATGCCCAACTGGACCGATGATCTGCGTACCAGTTATGAGCACTACCGCGAAGAAATCTTAAAGATATGGGTCAACATTCCTGAGGGAATCACCGAAACCTTTGTACATCCCTGCGTAGAAGATGATGAAATGAAAACCATCATCCGTAAGTGGCGCGACCGCGTTTGGGAGTATCAGCTCATGGGTGATCCTTATACCCATCAGTATTTGAAAGATCATGGCGTAGAACTGATCAGCTACCGCGATTTGGTGGAAATGAGAAAAAACGAATTTCCGGCTTTTAGAGGCTGAACCGGGAAAAATAAAATAACGTAGAGTAGTATAGTTTGAATTGATAAAGGAGCAACATAACATGTTAACTTTAGACAAAGCAAAAGAACTTTTAAATACAACCACCACCGAGGAGCATCTGTTCCTTCATGCGAAAAATGTAAGCGTTGCCATGGGTGGTCTGGCTAAACATTTTGGCGAGGATCCGCAGTACTGGTCAGCCGTTGGCTACCTGCACGACTACGATTATGAGCAGTATCCTGAAGAGCATTTGGCACACACCGAAGACCCCCTGCTGGCTGCGGGTGTGACTCCTGAAGAAGTAAGAGCAATCCTGGCCCATGGCTATGGTCACTTGAACGACATCCAGCCCCTCACCAATATGGAAAAGGCACTGTTTACTGTAGATGAACTGACCGGTATCATTCAGGCTGCCGCCAGAATGCGCCCCGCCGGCATCACCGACATGGAGATTGCAAGCTTCATGAAAAAATTCAAAGACAAAAAATTCGCTGCCAAGTGCGACCGAGAGGTGATCCGCAAAGGCTGTGAAATGCTGGGCATGGAAGTGAAAGACGTCGCCTCCCTTTGTATCGAAGCCATGAAAGAATACGCCGAGGAACTCTGCATCGGCCCGAAAGAATAAAAAGAAAAGCAGTTGATTCTGAAATCAAATAAAAAGACAGCAGAAATGCGCCCTGAGGCAACATACCACTGTAGTTGCCAAAGGGCGCATTTTGCTGCTTCTTATTTACTTGTTTCAGCAATAAATTCGTCAATCTTATCAGCGATCACCTGCAGGCTGGTTCTCCAGAACTCAGGCTGGGTCAGGTCGATACCGGCAATACCGGCTACATGTTCAACGGTATCCACAGTGGTAGCATTCAGCAGGGCGCGGTACTTAGGCAGGAAGGCCTCGCCTTCTTCCAAATATTTAGCATACAGACCGCGGGAGAAAAGTCCACCGAAGGCATAGGGGAAGTTGTAGTAGCTCAGACCGGCGCGGTAGTAGTGGCTCTTGCAGCACCACATCCAAGGATGCAGATAGTCAGGATCCAGACCATCACCGAAGGCTTCTTTCTGAGCATTCAGCATGATCTCCTCCAGATCTTTTGCATACAGGAAGGTATCTTTACGGCGGCGGATCACTTCGTCTTCAAACAGGAAGCGGGAGTAGATATCCACGATGATCTGAGTGCAATCCTGGATCTGGCTCTCGATCAAACGGATCTTTTCTTCGCCGCTGGCCTTAGCAATGGCATCATTTACAATAATCAGCTCATTGAAGTTGGATGCAGTTTCGGCTACGGGCATGGTGTACATGGTGTTCAGCGGACGATGATCCTGGATCTGCTGACCATGGTAGGCATGACCCAGTTCATGTGCCAGAGTAACAACGGAGCCGAAGCTACCGGTGAAGTTAGTGAGTACGCGGCTCTGTTTCAGGAAAGGTACGTTAGAGCAGAAGGCACCGCCCACTTTGCCGCTGCGCGGCAGGAAGTCGATCCAGCCTTCTTCGTAGGCACGCTCTACCATTTCAGCCAGGTCGGGTGCGAAGGAGTTAAAGTGCTCTACCAAATAGTCGCGGGATTCTTCTACGGTAAAGTTCTGAGCGGAAGCGG
>JAZQUJ010000098.1:0-3188 GCA_045631245.1 Bianqueaceae bacterium | reverse complement strand
CCTTCGACTACGAAGGTGCTCGTGAGCCCTACACTCTGGCTACCGAAAACGACGTTTTGAATGGTCTGGGTATGCTGTTCATGCGTCTGCTGACCCATCGCGCACAGATCTTTGCCGATGTACGTACCTTCTGGTCTCCTGAGGCCACCAAGCGCGTAACCGGTTACGATCTGGAAGGCAAGGCTAAAGAGAACGGTGGTATCATCCACCTGTTGAACTCCGGTGCTGCCTGCCTGGATGCCTGCGGCGAATGCAAAGACGAAGACGGCAATGCCATCATGAAGAGATGGTGGGAAGTAACCGAGGAAGATATTCAGAAGATGACCGATGCCACCGTATGGTGCGAAGCCGGTTTCGATAACTTCCGTGGCGGCGGCTTTTCCAGCCACTTCACCACCCGCGCTGAAATGCCTGTTACCATGATCCGTTTGAATCTGGTTAAGAATCTGGGTCCCGTTCTGCAGATCGCAGAGGGCTGGACCGTACAGCTGCCCGATGAGGTTTCCGATACTCTGATGGAACGCACCAATCCCACCTGGCCCTGCACCTGGTTTGCTCCTCGCTGCGATGGCAAGGAAGGCAGCCCCTTCAAGACCGCTTACGATGTAATGAACAACTGGGGTGCCAACCACGGTGCCATCAGCTATGGTCACATCGGTGCCGACCTGATCACCCTGTGCTCCATGCTGCGCATTCCCGTTTGCATGCACAACGTACCTGAAGATGACATCTTCCGTCCCGCTTGCTGGAACGCCTTCGGTATGGATAAAGAAGGTCAGGATTACAGAGCTTGCCAGGCTTATGGTCCTTTGTATAAATAATGATTCTCTAAAATAAAACTATAAGCTGCTCCGATCTTCGAAACTACAAAAAACCCGTTACCGAGTATGAACTTGGTAACGGGTTTTGATTTGTCTCAAATTTTTACTGATTGGCCAGCTTGTAGTACTTATCTACGATGGCCTGCATCTGGTCGAACTTGGATTCCATGTCAGCCACCAGCTTCAGCTGAGTGCGGGCGCGATCCAAATTCTGGCCGGGACGATGAGTCTTGAAGTATACATCACCGTTCAGGTAGTCACCCAGGAAACGAATACCGGTTTCGTAGGTCAGGAGCATAGCACCAACAGCCAAGCTCTTAGCCTCAGCAGGAGTCAAGGTTTTGCCAACGGCCTTCATGTAACCCTCGGTATAAGCCTCGAACAGATCCAGTTTCATGTATACCTTATCCAGATCCTTTTCATCTTCCAGAGCACTGGAAGCACCGAAACGAATGCTGTCACCAAAGTCATAAGCGCAGGCACCGGGCATGATGGTGTCAAGGTCGATGATACACAGGGGCTGATCGGTATCAGCATCCATCAGGATGTTGTTGATCTTGGTGTCATTATGAGTAACACGCAGGGGCAGTTCGTTGTTTTCCAGCTGCTTCACGATGGACTCAGCCAGTTCTTTGCGCGCCAGCGCAAATTCGATTTCAGGACGGCAGTCTTCGATGCGGCCTGCACGATTTGCTTCTACTTCACTTACAAAGGTCTGATAACGAACGCGGGTGTTATGGAAGTTAGGAATAACCTCAACCAGTTCCTCAGCCGGGAAATCAGCCAAATCAGCCATGAACTGACCGAATGCAGTACCGGTGCTGGCAAACATTTCACGATTGGCAGCCAAGTCGTAGGACAAGGAACGCATTACCATGTCTTCCAATCTCCAGTATTTGCCTTCCTCATCGATGTAGTACATTTTGCCATCGGTAGTAGGATAGAAATGCAGGGTCTCACGTTCGGGATCTCCACCCTTTTTGATGATGATCTCTCTCATGTACTCAGTTACCAACTTGATGTTGTTCATCAAACCAACGGGATTCTGGAAGATCTGGGTGTTCATTCTCTGCAGAACATATTCTTTTTCTCCGTTTTCGGTTTTGGCAACCACGCGGTAAGTATCGTTAATATGACCGGAACCAAAGGGTTCACAAATCAGGATTTCATCCTGAACGCCAAAGGCTTGCATAATTTTGTTGTAGTCCATTTCAGCTCAACCTTTCATTATATAATATTAATTTTCACTCATGTTTTAAGCAGTCTGCAAAAGCACAGACTGCTTATATTTTACTTGATTATAACACACCGGCATCCAATAAACAAGTATTTCCTGTCCTGATTCTTGACTTTTCTAGTGCTCGTGTTATACTATTTGAGCATGTTAGTTCAACAATACGGAGGCTTACTCATATGATATATTCCAATGCTCATACTCATACCACCTTTTGCGATGGTGTATCCACTGCAGAGGAACAGGTACAGGCCGCCCTCGCCCTCGGCTTCACTTCTCTGGGCTTTTCCGGTCATTCCACCTACGAAGGCTGTAAAAGCTATTGCATGACCGATCCCGGCACCGATGGTTACATCGCCGAGATCCGCCGTTTGCAGGACAAATATCGGGATCAAATCCGAATCTACCTTGGTTTGGAACTGGACTACTACTCCAATGTGGACCTGACCCCGTACGAATATTACATCGGCAGCGTACATCACTATCTGGATCCGGTTACCGATGAGTTTTATACCTTCGACGGTTCTCCCGAAACCTTCATCCGGGCCTACGAAGCCGGATGTGGCAGCAACATACTCACCCTCGCCCGCATCTATTATGATCTGGTAGTGCAAACCATCACCCAACCTCGTGACGGTCGCCTCCCCGATATTGTTGGTCACTTCAATTTGATTACGAAGCGCAATGCGGATCATAAACTCATCGATGAGAGCGATCCCGCTTATAAGGCTATTGCCTTTGAAGCCCTGCGTGCCTGCGCAGAAACCGATGCTGTTTTTGAAATCAACACCGGTGCGATTGCCCGCGGTTATGGCAACGTCATGTATCCGAATCTGGAAATGCTACAGTTTTTACATAATCACGGTGCTAAGATCATGATCAACTCCGATTGTCACAATGCTAAGGATTTAAATTGTGCCTTTGATCAAGCCATCGACCTGGCCAAGGCTGCCGGATATAAAAGCGCCGTCGTTCTCGGTACTAATAGTTTGTTTGAAGAAGTTGGATTAGATGAAATCCATTAATATCGAATCCTGATTGAAAGTAAGTCTGCTAAGAATCAAATTTCCGTCTTCCTATTTTACGGCACAAAGGCCACCTCACATGCACATACCACTGTAGTGCTGTGAGGT
>JAZQUJ010000097.1:0-11472 GCA_045631245.1 Bianqueaceae bacterium | reverse complement strand
TGATACAGTCAATTTACGAACAGACAAAAGCGACAATTGCAGAGCTGAGCGAGAAAGCAAACCTGAAAGCAGGTAATATAGTAGTAGTTGGATGTTCGACCAGCGAAGTTGTTGGTGCACAGATTGGAACCGATTCGAATCCTGATGTAGCAGGAGAAATCTTCAAGGCTTTACATGATTACACAAAGGAAAAAGGATTGTATTTAGCAATTCAGTGCTGTGAGCACTTGAACCGAGCCATTATTACAGAGCGTAAAGCCGTTCCGTTTGCTGAAACTGTGAATGTGGTGCCCCAGCCGAAGGCAGGTGGTTCTTTAGCTACAAAGGCATATGCAGGCTTTGAAGAACCGGTAGCGTTAGAGGAAATTAAAGCAGACGCCGGTTTGGATATTGGTTTGACCTTAATCGGCATGCATTTGAAAAAGGTAGCAGTTCCTGTTAGATTGGATCATAATAAGATTGGAGAAGCAATTGTGGTTGCTGCTCGTACCCGTGCTAAATTTATTGGCGGTTCCAGAGCGGTATATGATGAGAATTTACTGTAATCTCAAAATGGAAGCATTCTGCGGAGTGCTTCCATTTTTGAAACTAGGGTGATAAATGTATGAATTATAAGAAAATCCTAACGGTTCAGGATATATCCTGTGTTGGACAATGCTCGTTAACGGTTGCATTGCCGATTCTGTCTGCTTGCGGACTGGAAACCTGTATTTTACCTTCGGCAGTTCTGTCAACTCATTCTGTTGGTTTTACAGATTACACATTTCGGGATCTGACAGATGACATGCCTAAGATACAGGAGCACTGGCAGCGAGAAGGAATTATGTTTGATGCGATCTATACCGGATATTTAGGAAATATCAAACAAATCGATCAGGTTAAGCAGATCTTTTCCAGTATGGGAACAAGTGAATGTATTCGTTTTGTGGATCCTGTAATGGCCGATGGTGGAAAGCTGTATCCGGGTTTTGATGAATCCTATGTGGCTGCCATAAAAAAACTGTGTCAATCTGCTGATGTGATTTTACCGAATATAACAGAAGCCTGTCTCTTGACCGGAACAGATTACAGAGAGAAATATGACGAGGCTTATATTCATACTCTTATGCAAAAATTATCGCAATTGGGAGCTGGAACGGTTATTATGACAGGAGTAGGATATGCATCCGATAAAACCTGCATTGCTACCTATGACAATGGGCAGTATTATTACTATGAACACGATAAAATTGATACAATATGTCATGGTACAGGTGATATTTTTGCATCGGCCCTTGTAGGGGCTGTCATGAATGGGTTAAGCATAGAAACCTCCATCAAGATCGCAGCCGATTATACGCTGCAGTGCATTGTAAATACACAAGAAGATAAAAAGCATTGGTATGGAGTTCACTTTGAACCGGTTTTGCATCAATTAATTTCATATATCAATGAAGCTGTTCAAAAAAATGAATGATGATTCAGTTGTTTAGGGGCTCCCTCAATCATGAGGAGCCCCTGAAATTTATGTTGATTCCAAGGAGGAGAAGAGTCAAATTTTTCGTAACCGAAAGGCTCCCTTTTAGGTAACAAATTGACACAAAAACGTAGGGGGAGTATAATGGAAAAAATGAAATTGAAACGGTGATCCGACAGATCGATCAGATCAGGAAAAGAGAATAAAAATAATACGAGAGGGAGATTTTTATGAAAACGATCCAACCGAGTGTGCAGCACGGCATCGTGAGCCGTGCGCAGAATTCAATATTCTCCTATCAGGCCTGGCCCAGTGTAGCCCGCGATGAAAACGGAACGCTGTATGCGGTGGCTTCGGGCTTTCGTGTGAGTCACATCTGCCCCTTTGGCAAAACCGTAATGTATATCAGTAAAGACGAAGGCAAAACCTGGACACCGCCCATTATCATCAACGACACCTACATGGACGACCGCGATGCCGGCATTTTGTACATGGGCAATGGTCGTCTGTTGGTGACCTGGTTTACTCACTCAGCGAAGGCCTATGAAAGCAACTGGAATGAATCCATTGAAGCTATGGCAGAACCGGTCGCACATGATGCGGTTATGGGTATGATTCATGGCTATCAGCATCTGGCGCCGCAGGAGCGGCAAAGCGGTTCCTACATCCGCCTTTCAGAAGACTATGGCGTGACCTGGGGCGAAACCGTGTATATTCCGGTGTGTGCACCTCACGGACCGACCCAGTGTCAGGACGGTTCGCTGCTGTATTTGGGTGTGCAGATGTATGGAGAGGATCGTGAAAATTATTTCCATGCCGGAGAGGCCCGCTTGTATCGCAGTCAGGATGGCGGCTTCTCATGGGATTTTTGTTCGAAAGTGGAACCGCCCAGTTGGTTCCCGGAAGGGGCATGGCTGGATGAGCCCCATGTGCTGGAACTGCCCGGTGGAAGACTGATCGGAGCGTTCCGGGTGGAAGGCCCCTTTTCCCTTGCGATTACTTTTTCCGACGATGGAGGCCGTACCTGGAGTGAGGTAGCCGACATCGGTGTTTGCGGCTCGCCGCCGCACCTATTGCGGCACTCTTCCGGAGCCTTGATTTGTACCTACGCCCGTCGGGATGAGATCAATGCCCAGTGCGCCATTGTAAGTTACGATGAAGGCCTGACCTGGGAAGAGTATTATTTACTGGATGACAGAGCTTCGGCGCGCGGTGGTGATTTAGGATATCCTGCCACCGTGGAACTGGATGATGGTGGTTTGATGACGGTGTACTATCAAAAGTATGAGGATGATCCATATTGTTCGATTTTGTATACCAAATGGAAGCTAGAAAAGAAAGATTGAAAGAAGGACAATACCCTATAAAGGACGTGACGTCATGAAAATAGAACGAATTATTTTAGCAAAGGGTGCCCCGCAGCAGGCAGAGTTTGCAGCAGTTGAACTGAGATATTATCTTTCTTTAATGACAGGGAAGCCCTATCAGATTGAAGAGGAAACTTCGGAAAATGCAGTCATTTTGGAACAGACCGAGGAGTACGGCATCGATGGTTTTGCCTTGATCCCGGAGGGAGATGCCCTGCGCATTCGTGGTGGCAAACGCGGTATATTGTATGGATCTTACGAGTTTTTGGAAATGCTGGGCTGCCGTTTCTTCACCCCTGAATGTGAAAAGGTGCCCACCGTGCCCGAAATTGACCTATATATAAAGGAAGCGATTATTCAAAAGCCTGTGTTTGAATATCGTGAACATAATTATCGTGACATCGTTGAGCACCCTCGCTTTGCGGTAAAAAGCCGTATCAATGGTCGTCACAGTCCCATTCCTGAAAAACTGGGCGGTCATATGAGCTATGTGTGGTTTGTGCACAGCTTCGATCGTATGATCCCGCCGGAAGTATATGGCAAGACTCATCCGGAATTTTTTGCTATGAAAAAAGATGGGACGCGGCCGGCGGAGCCCGATACCTGCCAGCTTTGCCTGACCAATCCGGAGCTGCTGGAAGAAGCCATTAAAAATGTGCGCAAGGTGTTGCAGGAAAATCCTGAGCACAAGATCATTTCCCTGTCCCAGAACGATAACTTCGAAAATTGCCAGTGTGAAAAGTGCCGTGCTTCCGACAAAGCAGAAGGTTCACCCTCCGGCACGCTGCTGAAATTCGTCAACGCTATTGCCGAGCGTCTGGAACCTGAGTTTCCCGACGTGATCTTCGATACGTTGGCCTATGTGTATGGGCGCCCGGCGCCAAAAGTGACCAAGCCACGTCATAATGTTTGTGTGCGTCTGTGCTCGATCGAGGAATGCTTTGCCCATCCCTTTGGTCAATGTGATGACGAAAGCCGAAAAGTAGAACGACCGGATGGTACTAAAAGTTCCTTTGTGCAGGATCTGCAGGAATGGAGTCAGGTCTGCGATCGCATGCATATTTGGGATTACACCACCTGCTTTGCTCACTATCCGTCACCGCACCCGAACTGGCACTGCCTGCAGCCCAATATGCAGATGTTTGTGCGAAACGGTGTGAAGGGCGTGTATGAACAGGCCAATCGCTGCAAGGGCGGCGGTGTGGATCTGAACGAACTGCGTGCCTACATTATTGGCAAGCTACTGTGGGATCCGGATACCGATGTGAAACGTCACATCGAAGAATTTACCGATCATTATTATGGTGCGGGCGGTGTATACATCCGTGAATACATTGAAACCCTGTGCGGTAAAGCTGAAAAAGATAATATTCATGTGGGCTTCAACGATGAACCGGTTTCGGAACTGTTTGCGGAGGAAATGCTGGATATCTACGATGCCCTATTGAAAAAGGCAGAGGAAGCGGTGGCCGGTGATGCCCTGCGTATGCGCCGCGTACAGAAGGCGCAGTTGGCACCCCGATATATCCGGATTAAGCGAAAAGGCATGTTCCAGCATATTCACGATGCTGAAGAGATCAACAAGTTTTATGAAGATTGGACCAGCTATGGTCTGACCCGTATTGACGAGTGGGTAGGAAAGCAGGGAACTCTGCGGGCTCTGCTGGAAGATGAATGGCGCGGCCTTGCCTATATGCCACACTTCACTTCAGAAGGACCGGAGATCTTATAATGACGGATATTATATTTTCCTTTGATACAGAGGATTTTACTTCTTCTGTGGCGGCAGATGCTGTTGTGGAAGAAGCAAAGCTGTTAAATAAGTATGGGATCAAGGGTGGATTCTCGGTGGTGGGTCTGCTGGCAAAACAGCTGCAAAGCTGGAAGCGTCAGGATGTGATCGATGCCTTGAAGGAGCACATCATCGGCAACCATAGCTACGGCCATACGCTGCATCCCACCATCAATGAATATACCGATCTAGAGGATTTTGATGCGGCTAAAAGGGAGGTACTGCGTCAGGAGACTTTGTCGGAAGACTTGATATATGATGCGATAGGGCGAAAGCCATTAGCCTTTTGTTGCCCTCCGGGCAATCAAAAATCTTACGTGGCCATGTATACCTATGCGGATATGGGGTATCCGATCTATGCGGACACGGTGTGCGACACGCCCGATGGCCGGGGTATGTATTATTGCAACATTTTCCATTCTCAGTATACCTATTGTATGGAAGAGTTCTTCGATATGAAATCGGAGGATGAGCTTGGGGCGGTGCTGGACATGCTGGCAACGCAGAAGCGGGCGATCGTGTATACACATCCGAACATGGCGTTGTTTAGCGACTGGTGGGATAAGAATTATAAGAAGTATAATCACTGTGAGTTTGGAGAGTGGGAACCCTGCCAGCGCAGGCCCCTGGAGGAAACGCAGCGGTACTATCGATATTTAGACCGCTTTATGCAGCTGATCAAAGAGGATTCGCGGTTTCATATTTCCAATTATGAAGAGCTGGCGGCTAAGCTGAAGGCAGAGCGGGAACGGATCGTAAATAAAAAGGATGTTCCATATTTGGAAGCGGCGCTGAAGCAGAAATTTTATCCGCTGAGCGTGCCCTGTTCATTATCCATTGCCGATGTGTTTCTAGCAGCAACGGAGTTTCTTCTGGGAGCAAAAGAGCATATCTGTGAGAAAGGTTATGGCTTTTTGGATACGCCCTATGCCATTAGCGATGAAACAGTGGTTTCGGCTTACGATGTGGTGGAAGCGGCGAAGGCTATGGATGTGACAGGATTCCTTCCCTGCGAAATTTTCGTGGGGGGAGTCAAACTTGGACCGGGAGACTGGCTCCGAGCTGCTTTAGAGGTACTGCAGGGCAAGACAGAAGTTGTTTTACAGCCCGGACCGCAGCTGCCATCGTTAGATGAAGCGCCGATGATCCGAGATTGCAATTTTAAAGGCGAGTGGATGCAGAGCGATGAGTTTGAGGATCGGTATCTATCCAAGCGCTTGAAGCTGCAATCTTGGACCATGAGATTTGTGGAATTTTAAGGGCTCGTATGATATACTCATAAGAGGAGAGAAAAGTATGCTCAAAGAAAGAGTGATTCATTATTATATTGAACAGAACAAAAACTGTGCGGTTTCCATGCTGCAGGCGGCAGGCGATGTGTACGGTCTAAATTTGACCGAGGAAACCGCAGAGCTATTCACTGGTTTTGGTGGAGGCATGGGCTGTGGCATTACCTGCGGAGCCCTGTCCGGTGCAATCGGTGCGCTGAGCGGTAAGTATCGCGGCATGGATCGTGAGACCTGCCATGAACTATGCACTGCCTTTGTGGAAAAGTTTAAGGAAAAATTAGCCTGCGGATCCGTGGATTGCAGCGTGATCGCAGCGAAATATAAGGTGCCGGAAACCCGATGTTTGGCGGCTGTGCTGTTGGCAGCGGAGGCACTGGATGAATTTGTAAAAGAATGGGAGGAAAAGTGATGAGAAAAGTAAAAGTGGCCATGATTGGTACCGGTGATATCAGCGGAATTTACGTGCAGAATATCACCCATATGTTTAAAGAGATCGACCTGGTGGGTCTGTGTGATCTGATTCCGGAAAAGGCGGAGCGCCGACTGAAATATATTGAAGATGCCATTGCCGAAGGTGCAAAGGTGACCAAGCCTGTCATTTATAAAGACATGTACGAAGCCTTCAACGATCCGGAGGTTGAGGTGATCCTAAACCTGACCCGCCCATATGAGCATTATGGCGTGACCAAGGAAGCTTTGCTGCACGGCAAGCATGTTTATTCCGAGAAACCTTTGGCGGTGGATATGGAAGAGGCGGATGAGCTGGTAAGTCTGGCGGAAGAAAGAGGCCTGCGGCTGGGCGGTGCACCCGATACCTTCATGGGTGCCGGCATCCAGACGGCGCGCGAAATCATCGATAAAGGACTGCTAGGCGATATCGTAGGCGGTACCTGTGCTATGATCTGCCACGGTCATGAAACATGGCATCCGGATCCGGAGTTTTATTATAAGAGAGGCGGCGGCCCCATGTTGGATATGGGCCCCTATTATGTGACCGCTTTGGTACAGCTGCTGGGCGAGGCCAAGGGCGTTATGGGTATGACCAAGAAGACCTTCCCTCAGCGCACCATCACATCTTCCCAGCACTACGGTGAGGTGGTGGATGTGGATGTGGACACGCATCTGACCGGCTGCATCGAATTTGCAAACGGCGCTATCGTGCAGATGTGCACCACCTTTGATGTATACGGCAGCCAGAATCGTTTCGAAATTTATGGAACCAAGGGCAGCATGGTAGTGCCCGATCCCAACTGCTTTGGTGGACCGGTACTGCTGTACATTCCCGAGGATCAGGCAGCGGCTCCCAAAGTAGACCCGGCACTGATCAAGGGCAGCAAACGTCCCGATTTCTACGATCCCTACAAAGAGTTTCCCATTCTGTTTGACTATCCAGAAAATTCCCGTGCCCTGGGCTTGGCCGATATGTGCAAAGCCCTGGTGACCGACCGTCAGCATCGAGCTAACTACAAACAGCAGCATCATGTACTGGAAATTTTGACAAGCTTCAGTAAATCCTGCCAGGAGAAACGATATATTGAACTAAAGACAAAATATGAGCGCAGTGCAGCTATGCTGCATAATCCCATGCGCGGCATTTTAGATTAAGAGGAGACCATAATCATGAAAAAAGTATTGATTTTCCAAGGCGGCTGGGACGGACATGAGCCCAAGCTGGTATCCGCTCGTTTTGCAAAATTAATGGAAGAAGCCGGTTATACCGCAGAAGTTTACGACAATCTGGATTGTTTGGCCGATAAGGAAAAGTTGGCTGAGTATCACTTGATCGTGGCATCTTGGACCATGGGCGAAATTCCCCATGAATATGTACAAAATATCTCCTATGCTGTAGGCAAAGGCACCGGTCTGGCCGGTTGCCATGGTGGCATGTGCGACGCCTTCCGTCAGGATACCGAGTGGCAGTTCATGACCGGCGGTCAGTGGGTAAGCCATCCCGGTGGCGACGGCATCGATTATATGGTAAACATTATGCATGGTTCCAGCCCCATCACCCAGGGCCTGGAGGACTTCCCGGTGTGCAGTGAGCATTATTATTTGCATGTGGATCCCGCCATTGAAGTGCTGGCTACCACCCGCTTCCCCGTTGTGAATTATTTCCACAGTGCCAACAAACCCGTTGATATGCCTGTGGCCTGGACCAAGTTCTGGGGTAATGGCCGTGTATTCTACAACTCCTTGGGCCATCACGACGATGTATTTGAGAAATCCCCCAATGCTCAGGAACTGATGAAACGTGGTATGATCTGGGCAGCTGAAGGCAAAGATTATGCCATTGAAAACAACCTGACCACCGAAAAGTTCGAAAACAACGCCAAAATGTATTAAGGAGAAGGCCAATGCAAAAACTTTGCGATTTGCATACCCATTCTCTTTTTTCCGATGGAACCGCGACACCAACAGAGCTGGTGGAGCGGTCCATGGCAGCTGGACTGAGTGCGGTAGCCTTAACAGACCACAATACAGTGGCCGGACTGGAAGAATTTGAAACCGCCGCAAAAGGTAAGGAAATCGAAGCCATTGCCGGCGTCGAAATTACCACTACCTTTAAAGGAAAAGAGCTGCACATGGTGGGCTTAGGCATCCAAGCGGAAGATCGCGAAAAAGTTACAGCGTTTTTGAGTGTGATGAATCAGCGCAAAGAGGAGAGCAATCGTGCGTTGGTGAAGCGGCTGGGAGAGGCAGGCTATCACCTCTGCTATGATGAGATCCGAGCCAAACAGCAGGGCAATGTCAATCGAGCCGTGATCGCGGCGGCCCTAAAGGAAAAAGGCTATGTGAGTGAGATTCAGGAAGCCTTTGAAAAACTGCTGAAGGAAAAACATGGTTACTACGTTCCGCCGCAGATGATCTCTTCTTTAGAAGCTATCACCTTTTTGCGATCGCTCAAGATCGTACCGGTTTTGGCGCATCCGCTGCTCAGCCTCACCGAGGAAGAGCTGGTGGACTTTTTGCAGCAGGCAAAACCGGCTGGATTGGTGGGTATGGAGACGATCTATGTGACCTATTCACCGGAGGAGGAAGCGGCAGCCTTTCGGATCGCTGAGGAATTTGATCTGCTTTCCAGCGGCGGCAGCGACTATCATGGGGATAACAAACCGGATACAAAGCTAGGAATCGGAAAAGGCAATCTGCAGATTCCCTTATCCTTTGCCCATACACTATTGGAATATAAATTTTGATCGGTTCTAGTTGAACAATGAAACGAATTAAGCTATAATAAATGAATCTATGTCGATTCTAAAAATTAAGGAGAGCCCTATACATGTTTAAAAATGTAATTGTAAGAAAACCCGCTAAATCCATGATCGACGGCATTACCTCCGCTCCCGAGCTGGGCAAGCCGGATTATGAGCTGGCTGTTAAACAGCACGACGCTTATATTGAAGCATTGAAGAGCTGCGGCGTGGAAGTAACCGAACTGCCCGCTCTGGAAGACTATCCCGATGCCTGCTTCGTAGAGGACGTAGCCGTTGTCAACAGAAAGTGCGCCATCATCACCAATCCCGGTGCTGCCAGCCGTAACGGCGAGAAGGCCTATATTGTAGATGCCATTCGCAAATTCTATACCGAAGATCAGATCAACTACATTCAGGAGCCCGGTACTCTGGATGGCGGCGATGTTATGATGGTGGGTGACCACTTCTATGTGGGCCGTTCTGCCCGTACCAATGAAGAGGGTATTCGTCAGTTCATCGAAATTTTGGAAAGCTATGGCCTGACCGGTTCCGAAGTGACTTTGGAAAAGGTGCTGCACCTGAAGACCGGTGTCAACTATTTGGAAAACAATACCTTCCTGGTATCCGGTGAGTTCATTGAAAAAGAGGAATTCAAAAACGCTAAGCAGATCCTGATCCCCGATGACGAAGCCTACGCTGCCAACTGCATCTGGGTAAATGACAAGGTAATCGTACCCACCGGTTATCCTAAGGTAGCCGAAGCCGTTAAAAATGCAGGTTATGAAGTGATCCTGACCGATACCTCTGAGTATCGCAAGCTGGATGGCGGTCTGAGCTGCCTGTCTCTGCGCTTCTAATTGCTAATTCAGTAAAAGAGATTTTCGAAGACGATAAAATCGAAAATCTCTTTTCGTATCTTGAGGAGAAATCTATGTTCTATTTAGTTCTTTCGATCGTTGCCAGCTCCATGCTCACACTGGTGATGCGCCACAGCGAAGGCCGCATGAAAAGCAAGACCGGTATGTTGGCGGCGAACTATGTGATCTGTATGCTTCTGGCGGCCATCTTCATTGGCCCCGGTAACCTGCTGCCCAAAACAGAGGGCATCGGTCCGGTTTTAGGCATGGGCGCCATTAATGGCTTTTTCTATATGATATCGCTGGTCATTATGCAGCAGAATATCAAACGGAACGGCGTGGTGCTGCCCTCTGTGTTTTCCAGATTGGGCGGTCTGGTGGTGCCCCTGGGCGTTGCCATTGTGCTTTTCAGCGAGATTCCCAAGACTACCCAAACCATCGGATCGGTTTTGGCCCTGCTTTCCATCCTGGTCATCAGCTATGAAAAGCAGCAGACCAAGGCCGGCGCCAAGTGGCTGCTGTTTTTAATGTTTATCACCGATGGCATGGCAGCGGTCATGTCCAAGGTGTTTGAACAAACGGCTAATCAGGTCCTGTCCGATCATTTCTTGCTGTACACCTTCGCAGCAGCCCTGATCCTCTGCATTGCCGTGATCCTATATAATAAGGAAAAGATCGGTCTGATCGATGTAATTTACGGCATCTGCGTCGGCGTGCCCAACTTTTTTGCCTCCCGCTTCATGCTGCAGGCCCTGGTGGAGCTGCCGGCGGTGGTGGTATACCCCATCCGCGGCGTGGGCGGCATTGTACTGATCGCTCTGGTGGGTGTACTTTTCTTCAAAGAAAAACTCAAGAAGCATCAGTGGCTGGCCATGATCGTGGTACTGGCCGCGGTTGCCCTGCTAAATCTATAAAAAGTCGTTGCCTGCTAAATTACTGTGTGATACAATAAATTCAATCGAATCGTCATTGCGGCGCAGCCGCAAAAGAATATATATAACATAGGAGGAAACCATGATCAACAAGTTTTGTAAGACGCCTCTATGGGAGTGCAGTCAGACTCTTTCGGCGGTAGCCGGCGGCGCCGCCTACGCCGATCTGGTGATTAAAAACGCCAAGTTGGTGAATGTGTGTACCCGTGAAATTCAGGAAAATATTTCGGTAGCCATTGTATGTGGCCGTATTGCGCTGGTGGGCGATGCGGAGCATTGCATCGGCCCCGATACCCAGGTGATCGATGCCCAGGGGCAGTATTTGGCTCCCGGCTTTTTGGATGGTCATATCCATGTGGAATCTTCTATGATGGGTGTGGGCGAGTATGCCCGCAGTGTTGTGCCCCATGGTACTTCCGGTATTTATATGGATCCCCATGAAATTTATAATGTGTTGGGCATGCGCGGTATTAAGGCAATGTTGGAGGATGCTAAGCGTACTCCTTTGAAAGCTATGCTGACCACACCGTCCTGTGTACCTGCTGTTCCCGGCTTCGAGGACACCGGTTCCTTCGTGGGTCCTGC
>JAZQUJ010000096.1:0-13861 GCA_045631245.1 Bianqueaceae bacterium | reverse complement strand
GAAATATTTATATTCAGGAGTCTCTTCGGGCCAGCCCAAAGTGGAGAAGGGCCACAAAGCGGAGCTGAACCAGGTATCCAGAGTATCCTCATCCTGATTCCAGGTGGTGCAGCCACACTGACAAGCCTCGGTGGGAGCCTCGTGAGCTACTACCATATGACCGCACTCAGCACAGTAGTAAGCGGGAATACGATGACCCCACCACAGCTGACGGCTGATACACCAGTCATGCAGATTCTCCATCCAGTTCAAATAGTTCTTATCAAAACGCTCGGGAACAAAGCGGAAATCGCCGTTCTTCAGAGCATCAATGGCGGGCTTTCTCAGCTTGTCCATGGCAACGAACCACTGGGGTTTTACCATGGGCTCAATGGTGCAGTGGCAGCGATCGTGGGTACCTACGTTATGAACGTGGTCTTCGATCTTGGTCAGGAAGCCCTGCTCCTGCAGATCTTTAACGATCTCTTTACGAGCCTCGTAACGGTCCATACCTTCGTATTTGCCGCAGAGTTCGTTCATATGACCATCGTCGGTCAGAACGCAGATCACTTCCAGATCGTGACGCTGACCAACTTCGAAGTCGTTGGGGTCGTGGGCGGGGGTGATCTTAACAGCACCGGTTCCGAAGTCTTTTTCTACATAAGGATCAGCTACTACGGGAATCTCGCGGTTTACCAGAGGCAGAATCAGCATCTTGCCGATCTTGTCCGCGTAGCGGGGATCGCTGGGATGTACAGCTACAGCGGTATCGCCCAACATAGTCTCGGGACGGGTGGTAGCTACTTCAATATAGCCGCTGCCGTCAGCATAGGGATAGCGCAGATGCCAGAAGTAGCCGGCCTGCTCCTCGTGCAGAGTCTCGGCGTCGGAAATAGAAGTCTGGCACTTGGGGCACCAGTTGATGATGCGTTTGCCCTTGTAGATCAGGCCCTGGTTGTACAGACGAATGAATACTTCCTGTACAGCCTTGGACAGACCTTCGTCCATGGTGAATCGGGTACGATCCCAGTCGCAGGATGCGCCGATCTTCTTCAGCTGGCTGATGATACGCTCGTGGTAGGTCTCTTTCCACGCCCAAGCTTCCTTCAAAAAGCCTTCGCGGCCTACATCTTCTTTACGAATGCCCTTGGCTGCCATGTTCTGGATTACCTTAACCTCGGTAGCGATGCTGGCGTGGTCGGTGCCGGGCTGCCACAGTACGTTGTAGCCTTCCATTCTCTTCCAACGGATCAGAATGTCCTGCAGGGTGTTGTCCAGAGCATGACCCATGTGCAGCTGACCGGTGATGTTTGGCGGCGGAATTACAATGGTAAAGGGTTTCTTGGTTTCGTCTACTTCTGCATGGAAATACTTATTTTCTTCCCATTTTTGATACAAACGACCCTCGATTTGTTTCGGATCGTAAGTGGTCGGCAAGTTTTGCATGGTTTACCTCCAAAAAATAATTGATATTGAGCAACGATTGCGAAAATAAAAAAACGGATTACGCCTGCTAAGGGCGAAATCCGCGGTACCACCTTAATTTGTTCTTTGTAGGCGACTATCATCGCCCCCGCCTGTAACGGGACGACCCGGTCAGAACTACTGGATTCGTCATTTTGCTCGCTCTGCGAGCCTTCCGCACAGCGGAAAATTTGACCAACCGTTTGTCCTGACGACTCTGAAGCTACCTTCCATCCTTCGTTCGACCGGGAAACCTTTCAGCCGATGAATTTCCCTCTCTGATGCCTTGCCGGATGTACTCCTCTTCTTCGCTGTCTGTTGCTGTTATGCATATTTGCATAGATGGACTAATGATACTCAAATTGAAGCAGATTGTCAAGGGGAATTTGTGATTTTGGAGTTGTATTCCCCGTATTTTTGTCGTGACTACATGGTGCCTTCCTGTTTTCATATACACTCAAAAGTCAGTTTCTCGATTTGCTACATGGTACTAGGTCTAAGCACACTTCACCCCGAAGTCGATTTGCAATTTTCTACTTGGTCTTATTGACCAGATGAGGAGACCATATAGACATTACTACATGGTGTACGCCATTCATGCCCTTGACCAGAAACACATTCTACATGGTATCACCATCTCCCAAGCAAATCCATGTAGCCATTTACATTTTCGACTACTTGATAGCCTTTTCTGGACCCCAGAACCATAAAGACATTTCCAAAATGTGACCATGATCTACGTTTGTTGGCCCCATCACCATGGTCTCATGATGCAAATATCCATGGCAGAACATGCTTGACTTCCCAATAACGATATTCTATAATGTGGATTCGATAAACATACTTAAATCGAGGTTTCCTATGTACAACCTAAAACTTGGCATGTCCATCAACGCACAATTTGGTATTTCTTTTGAAGATCAGCTGCATCTTTTGAAGCAGACAGGCTTTGAATCCTTCTTCCACTATTGGACGGCCCCCAATGGCGAGGTGGCCAAGCTGAAGGCTTTGGCTGATGAGTTGGGGCTTGATTTTCATTCCCTGCACGCCCCCGGTCGCCGTGCGAACGCCCTTTGGGAGGAAGGTGTGACCACCGAGGCGCACCTGCTGGAACTGCGCCTTTGTCTGCAGGACTGCATCGACAACCACATTCCCGTGATGGTCATGCATGCCACCGCTACCTTTGATTACCCTGCTCCCACCGAAACCGGTCTGCGCAATTTTGAATCTCTGCTGCGTATGGCCGAGGGTACCGATACCAAGATCGCCATTGAAAATCTGCAATGTGAAGAATTCCACGGCGCGCTGCTGCGTCATTTTAAAGGCCATCCGAACTTTGGATTTTGCTGGGATACCGGCCATGAGATCGCCTATTTGCTGCCGAACCAGATGGCCCAGTTCGGCGACCAGATCATTTACACCCATTTTCATGATAATCTAGGCACCAAAGATTTTAACGGACACCTCACCGGTCTGGACGATCTGCATCTGCTGCCCTTCGACGGTATTGCCGATTGGCCGACCATTGCCAAGGCGCTGGCCGCTTCCCCCTATACTGGGCCGCTGACCTTTGAAGTGAAGATCCAAAACCAAAAAGGCCGCCATGAGCACGATGGATATTTAGCTATGCCCATCGAACAGTATTTTGCCGAGTGCTATAAGCGGGCCTGCCGTGTGGGTGCGCTGTATCTGCAGTCTAAACAGCAATTATTATAAACGACAAATTTCAATCAGCAAATTATCAAATGAATTTAAAAGGGCCGCTGCATCATCTAATCTGACGCAGCGGCCTAACTTATTAACTTCTATATTAAATTTCAAAAGGGTACATGATCTGCTGACGAATCTCCTCTGCCTTTTCATCTCCCTCCAAGCGAGCAGCCAAATGCAGTGCAAAGGGAATGGTCGCACCAAGACCCTTACCGGTGATAATGTTGCCATCCTCCACCACAGGTTCACCGGTGGCCTCGGCTCCCAGCAGCTTATCTTCAAAACCGGGGTAGCAGGTCGCCTTTTTACCCTGCAGCAAGCCCAGCATACCCAGCACACTGGGGGCCGCACAAACCGCAGCTACCAGCTTTGACTCATCCGCAGCAAAGGCCTTCACCGTTTCTGCCACCAAAGCACTGGCAGCCAGATTATTGGTTCCGCCAAGTCCCCCCGGCAGCACCACCATGTCAAACTGCGCCATATCCAGTTCAGCGGACAGTACATCTGCATAAAATGAAATATTATGAGAAGAACTGATCAGCTTATCTTCATGAATGGAAGCAGTTGTCACCTCCACGCCTGCGCGTCGCAGGATATCGATCGTCACCAGACCTTCACATTCTTCCAAACCATTGGCCAAAAATACACATGCTTTACTCATAATTGAACCTCCTGCTATATATCAAACTCATTTTCCAGAAGTTGGCGCAGCCAACTTCCTAAAGTTATGCCTCCACCGGAGGCACAACTTTTTCCATAACATAGTCGTCCATCACAAAGCCATTGCCAATATCCGCACACTGCTCCCGCGCCACAGTAAAGCCCCAGTGCTTGTACACCTCAATGGTATGATCGTTGTATCGATTCACTGTCAGCCAGATCTTGCGGCAGCCTTCCTGCTGGGCAACGGAAATCAAAAAGTCCAAAGCACGACTGGACAGCGCCCGGCCGCGATAGGGCTGCAGCAAATACAGCTTACTCAAAAACAAAGCGTCCTCATCCACCCGAAAACCGACATAACCGCGATGACCCTGATAAGCCTCGTGCCCCGGCAGGGCCGCCTCGCCGCCCTCTTCATGGATGAAATAATACTGATACCCCTCTTCAGCACGCTGACGCAGCATAGCCGGATAAGACTGGAACTTATCCACCATGTAATCGATCTGCTCCGGAGAAAGAATCGATGCAAAATGCTGATGCCATACTTCATTGGCGATCTCACTCAGCACCTTCACATCCTCATCGGACTTCACCGGCACCATACGGAAAGTCGCTTCTACATCCACGCCAAGGCGAGATAGCTCACCACGCAGGTGGCTTGCATCGCCATCAAACACAATACCGTTCATCCCTACCGCCTTGCAGCCTTCAATGTTCGCAGGCAGATCATCAATAAATACACACTCTTCCGGCTGCAGATCAAACTGACCCAAAAATGTTTCATAGATCTCACGGCTCGGCTTTACGCAAAGATGCTCCGCCGAGATGAACCGTTCATCCAACAGCTGCATGGCAGCATGCTTTTCTAAGCGCTTATGATACCGCAACCCGGCATTAGACAAAAGATACAGCTTATAGCCTTTCGACTTTAGCTCCTGCACCAGCTGCAGCATCCCATTGATGGGCTCCATATATTTGTCCCATTCTTCCATAGCAATACGAGCATCCTCTCGGGCCGATTCCGGCAGACGGCTCTGCACCAATGCCAGAAAGTTCGTCTCCGTCATGGTACCCTTATCCATATAGCCCCATTCTTTAGATTTAAAAATCTCATTCAAAAGAAGCTCACGGTTTTCCTCTTCCACCGGTATTTTGGATGCGATATACGGCGGATCCCATGTCAGCAGTACTCCACCCATGTCGAACACAATATTTCGAATCATCTTCCTCTCCATTCCGAAACGCCGACAGCGTTTCTATAATAAAACAGCGCCGACCGGCTCCTGCCAAGTCGTACGCTGATTTTATTTTATGTATTTATATACGTACCATTCGATTTGCTACTATATTTGCGATTATCTTTCGCTTCCAAAGAACAGCAGACCCAGCGCACCGGGGCCGGAATGCACACCAATACTGGGGTTTACATCGCAGATCATAATGTTGGTGATACCAAAGCGTTTGGTCACCTGCTCAGCTACAAACTTAGCATCCTCCAAACAATCACCATGTACGATGCCCACCATGTCATTCAGTTCTTCGTAACCCTTGATGCGATCTTCCATGTAATCAACCAGCGCCAGCAACGATTTCTTACGACCGCGCACAGTACCGGCCTGACCCAGTTTACCATCGTTGGACAAACCCATCAAAGGCTTGATGTTCAAAATGCTTCCCACAACAGCGGTGGTCTTGGACACACGGCCGCCGCGCTGCAAATGGAATAGATCATCCACGGTAAAGCGGCACAGCTGATGAAGTTTATTTTCCTCCAGCCAGTCACGCACTTCCTCAATGCTCTTGCCCTGAGCCTGCAGCTGCAGTGCCTTATTGATCAAAATACCCTCACCCAACGACACCGTCAAGGTATCCACGATTTCAATTTGACCGTTCGGATACTCCTCTTCGATCAGCTGTTTTGCCACCATACGGGCAATGTCGCAGCTGCCGCTGAGAGAGCCGGAAAAACTCAAATACAAAATCGCTTTTCCCTGATCCAACACGCTGCGGAAGGTATCTTCCACCACGCCCGGATTGATCGCCTGACTCTGGGGCATTACGCCTTCGCGCATCATTTTATAAAACTCCGCGGGTTCAACACCGCCGGATCCTTCATATACTGTATCACCAATTGAATAATACTGCGGAATCTGCAATAAGTTATTTTCTTTCACATAGCTCTGGGGCAGGTCAGAATTTGTATCGATAATAATTTGATATGCGTTCATGATATCCTCCTCAAACTTTATATAGTTCTATTATACTCTAAAATTCAGCTTTGACAAGCATTTGTTTGGGATCATCCATTTTCTTTAAACAAATTTAATAAAATTGTCGCTTTATTTTGATATATCGCCTATAAAAACACCGCCATCTCTGCATCTTACTGGACAAGCGAACCTACTTCCTATATAATAGAAATCAATTTAAAACTTGAAAGGAACTACTATTTCTATGATCGATACTTCTAAAGTGCGTCTTCTGGAAAACGCCGAAGACCTTCTTCAATTTCGAAAAATCCAATCCACCGCTTTTGTTTCCTCCTTTGATTCTTTAAACTACGAATACAAACCCCACACCGGTCCCTCCACCATTTGGGGCTACGGCAATCCTGCCACCTCCTCCATGGTGATCCATGACTTCGACACCTGGTTCGACGGTCACCTTGTGAAAACCACCGGCGTAGGCGGT
Organism: Bianqueaceae bacterium; assembly: GCA_045631245.1. Lineage (GTDB taxonomy): Bacteria > Bacillota > Clostridia > Lachnospirales > Bianqueaceae > CALWPV01. Next base: position 7,357 of record JAZQUJ010000096.1, on the reverse strand, counting down.
GTAGCTACTCTGCCCGAAGCCCGTGGTCAGGGCGGTATCCGTGATATTTTTGCAGCTCTGCTGCCCGCGTGGCGGGAAAATGACGTGGTATTCTCCACCTTATATCCATTTTCCCATGTATTTTACCGAAAATTTGGATACGAACTCGTTCAGAGAGGACACGAGTATACCATCCCTATGGAAGCCTTAAAGGGCTTTCACTGCGAGCATCCGGTGGAGATGGTGTCTGACGCGGAGACCCTGAAGGATATGTACCGCGACTTTGGCTGCGAACAGAACCTGTGCATCTGCCGTAAAGATTCCCAGTGGGATCGAGTTGCCAAAGATCCTTACCATGTTAGACGTTACACATACCGCATCGGCGATGTGGCCTTTGTTACCTTTAAACCTGTGGACCCTGAAAGCGATAAGGGCTATACCCTGCGATGCTTGGACATTGTCTACCGCGATGCCGCTGCTCTGCGCTCTGTACTTGGTTTTCTGTATGCAATGCGCGCGCAGTACTTTGAAGTCAATTTGAAGCTGCCCGCATCCGTTCCGCTGATGCACATGATTCCCGAGTGCTACGATGTTAAGCTGGAAGTAAGTGCCAACGGCATGGGCCGTATTGTGAACGTGCCCCGCGCTCTGGAGCTGATGCGCTATCCCGAACGTTCCGGCGCCTTCAGTGTACAAGTAACCGACGATTCCCTGCCCATCAACACCGGCTGCTATCTGGTGCATTATGCCGGTGGCAAGGCCGTTTCCGTAGAGAAAATCAATGGCTGTGAAGATCCCGATTTGACTGTAAGCATTCAGGTGCTGTCTCAGCTGGTGTTGGGTGCTTTGACCGTGGACGAAGCCCTGTATCTGGAAGGCGTACTGTGCACCGATCCCGCCTGTCTGCGCGACGTATTTGTTCGCAAAGATATTTACTTTACCGACGGATTCTAAGGAGAATTTTCATGAGTTCCGCTCTTGTTATTACCTTATGGACAGCAGCCCTGTTTCTGGCTGTGTTCATCAATTTAGCGGCCAGTCCCAAACTTTCTAATCGTATCATTGCTGTTTGTGCCGTAGTCACCGCCGTAGGAGGTTTGATCATTTACGGTTCTTGCTATGCGACCTTACTGAATAATTCGCTACTGGCGGTTTTGCGTTCTGCCTTTTCTGTGTGTACACTTTTTTTAGGTGAGAACGGTTATGATCTGATTTGTGATGCCCCCCTCATGCAATACGCCTGGGTGGAAGCCTCCTTCTGGATCCTGCAGTTTATGGGCGTATTCGCTGCTACCGGCGCCGCCGTTTCTGTGATTGGTGCCCGTTTTCTGCGACGCCTGCGCCTTCGTGTGAATCACCGCAAGAAACTCTCGATCATATATCATGTATCGCAGGAAACCGTGGGGTTTGCCCGTCAGCTGATGGAAGATCCGCAAAATGCAGTTCTTTTCGTTGATGAAATACCGGATTCCGACTGTAGCGAAGCCATTGCTTTACTAAACTGTGTCCTGCGCAGCGACCGGGACGCTCTGGATGCTACTGAGCGCTTTATAAAAAGCATCGGCATTTCCTCTCGCCGATGCCATGTTACCCTGTATGCACTTTCCGATGATGAGATCGCCAATCAGATGTATGCCTCTGCTCTGCTGTCTTCCTTAGAAAAGTGCGGCATCGATCCGGACAGGCTCTCCCTCTCTATTATTGGTGCTGAGGATCAGACCGAGAACAATCTGCTCGTTTCTGAACACACCTATGGGTTTGGCAATGTGATCGCCGTTAATGCTGCCGATATGGCCGCCCGGCTGCTGATCCATCGTCGCCCTCCCTGCGACTGCATCGAATTTGATGAGAATGGCAAGGCTCTGCAGGATTTCCATGCGCTGGTCATTGGCTGTGGCAGTGCCGGTCAGTCCGTAATCAAGCAGCTGGTCATGAACGGTCAATTTGAAGGCAGCAACTTCCACCTGACTCTGTTCGACCCCAATTACGACGAGGTCATGGGTAAAATGCTCTTTGAATGTCAGGAACTTTTCCAAAATTATACCATTGACGTATACCGTCACGACGCCCGCAGCACCCACATGTACTCCTTCTTGACCAACAATTTGGATCGACTTCACTATATAGTCGTTTCCACAGGTAACGATGAACTGAATAACGAAATCGCCGGGCAGCTTCGCCATTTTATCGCGCTGCAAGGCAGCAACTTGGCGGTGCATCTGTGCAGCAGCCGCGGTGTCCGTGTAATCGGAGAAGGGACCTCCCTTCAATGGGATGTTTACACAAGTGAAGTGCTCTCTTCCGAACGCATTGACCGCATGGCCATACTGCTCAATCAAAGTTACAGCAAAGGAAACGGTCGCTCCGCTGAGGAAAACTGGCGCAGCTGCGACTACTTTAGTCGTATGAGCAGTCGTGCGTCAGCGGATTATGCTTTAGCTTTTTTGCGCATGGCGCACTGCAGCGCTGAAGATGTGACCTCCGGTCAGTGGCAGCTTTCCAATGAACTTCTTGAAAACATGGCTCGTAGTGAACATCTGCGTTGGTGTGCTTTCCACTATGCCATGGGCTTTCGGGTCATGACTCTGCAGGAGTTTCAGGAGCGCTGCGAAGTATATTTAGCTGAAAAGGCCGCCCACGGTACGACCCGGTATCGGATCGGTAAAGATTTAACCCGGCGGATCCATTGCTGTTTGATTCCCTGGGATGTGCTGGATGCTCTTTCTGAATCGGAAAATAAAGTGACCGGTGGGCATGTGGATTATAAACAAATGGACCGTGATAATGTTTTGGCGCTGCCGGAGCTTCTGCGCGCCTGTCAGGAGGATGTATGATGACTCATTATAATGCGTTTATTTCCTATCGGCATGCGCCCCAGGATATTAAGGTGGCTGCTGAGGTCCAGCGTCGTTTGGAACAATTTAAAGTTCCCGCTGCCATTCGTAAGGCTACCGGCATGCAGAAGATCGATCGGATCTTTCGCGACAAAGAGGAGCTGCCGATCACCAGTGATCTGAATACGACCATCGAAAATGCACTGATCAATTCCGATTATTTGATCGTGATCTGCTCCCATAGCACGAAAGAATCCATTTGGGTGCAGCGGGAGATTGAATTCTTTTTAAAGACCCATAGCCGTAAGCAGATTTTGACGGTTTTGGTGGATGGTGAACCCGGTGAAGTGATTCCGGAGATCCTTCAATATGAGGAAACCACCGTGACACTGGATTCCGGTGAAACGGAAGTGGTCAAAGTTCCCATTGAACCCCTTTCCTGCGATTATCGCGGTGATTTTCGCAAGGCACGCCGGGAGGAACTGCCCCGCTTAGCTGCGGCTCTGCTTTCCTGTTCCTACGATGATCTGAAACGCCGTCAACGTCAGTATCGTATGCGCCGCATTACCGCAGCAATATCGGCTGTGATGGTTTGTATGATCGCTCTATCGGTTTATTTTGCTTGGAGTGCCACTCAGATCCAGTCCAATTACGAGCAGTCGCTGATCAGCCAGTCGAAGTATTTGTCTTCAGAATCCCTTGCTTTGTTGGAAGAAGGCGACCGTATTACAGCTATGCTGTTGGCTTTAGAAGCCCTTCCCCAGGATGACGATGATGACAGACCAGTGATTCCTCAGGCCGAATACGCCCTTTCTCAAGCAGTGAGCGCCTATGTGCATCCGCACAATCAGACAATGCGCGTTGAAAATGCTTACATCCACGGCGGCCCGATTTCAGAATATATACTCAGTCATAAAGAGGATCTGCTTTTTGTCAGCCACAGCGATAACATCGTCACTGTTTGGCATGCCGATTCCTATGAAAAACTGCAGGAGCTCACGCTGCCTGCGACCGTCCAGCAAATCGCAACCACTGTGGAAAACAACCTGCTGATCCTGTGTTCCAAACAGCTCTATTGCTATCAGCCCGAAACCGGCGTAGAACTTTGGTCGGTACCGTTGGATACTTATAAAGATACCACCGGATATACCTATGCCATGGCAGCTTCTCCCTGCGACTCCACTCTGGCCTGCCGGGCCGGCGATTATTTGGTTATACTCGATACGGTAAGCGGTCAAATCCTTCAGGATACCCTGCTTCCCACATATAAGAGCAACTACTCCGATGATATTTATCCGTATGGTATTGAAATGATCGAATATACCCCCGACGGAAACAATCTGCTCCTGACACTCAGTTCCGGCGACTACTATCCTGCCTTCTGCCGTGTCGATGATCTGCAGATTACCCGATCGGAGGAAGCCTTTGATTCCATCCATCATTTACTGTATACCGATGATGCAATTCTGCTTACCGGATTACGTGTGATGGGCTGGGGTAATACCCGTTTGGAAGATACCTATATCTATGACGAATGCAACAGCCATATTGTTTGCCTGAACACCGACGGCAGCCTGCGCTGGGAACGTCGGCTAGATTATGTGCAGTTCGATGTGGGTCATGATTATGAACTTCAGTATTACGAATATTTAACCGAAGAGGGTGAACGGATTCCCTCTATCGTAACCACCGCAGGTGAAAAAATGGCCATCGCAAGCATTGCCAACGGCGATACACTGGATTATGTAGAATTTCCCTCGGTCATCGTAAGTCTATTCATTGGCGATGGATATTTCAGCACCACTAATGTAGATGGAAGTCTGTTCAACTATACGCCTGAAACCGGAGAACTGGTCTCCACATTCTGCTATGTCAAAGATTTCGACAACGCCCAGGACTTTGAATCTACCACCTACATTGTTTTAGAGGATGAAGGTACCATTCTTCGCTATGAATTTGATCTTCATGATCCGAATTGGCACTCTTTGGATAGTGACACTGTATATGAAGATTATCTTTCACTCATGGGCTTTTTGTATTCAAAAACTCAAGGAAGTCGTACGGTTCTTTATAATTCCTCATCTTTTGATAAGCCCTTTGTGGTGATCTTTGGAGATGAAAATCGTTATGCCGCTTATCCTCCATTAGACGAGGTATATACTGAAAACTATCCATACTTTATTGGTTTCGATGACAGTGGTGAAAAATTGTTGTTTATATATCCGAACGATGTGCAGGATTCCATTGCCTCCTTCGATTTGGCCACCGGCATTTTCGACCCCGAATATCTGCCTATGCACTATGAATTCTACGGAACCACCCATGATACGCTCTATATGTCCGATTCTTTAACTCTGTACGAAACGATTTATCTTGAAAATAATGCACTGGCCTTTGCCTTTGTATGTCTGTATCCTGACGGCAGCGAAGTGTTGATCCCGAGAAACATCTCGTTTTCCACTGATTCTATTTATATAAACGAACAGGAAACCTTCGCATTGATCCGTGATTATAAAGATGTATTTTATATATTGGATTTGAAAAATCAAACCCTCTCTGAAGGCCTGTCCTTCGAAGAAGAAGCCACGACCCCTCTGGTTCATTGGACTACCTCCGCAGACAAGTTCGTGATCGCTCTGCAAAACCAGATCCATCTATACGATACTTCTTTTGCTAATCTCCTGTCGATTCCCTGCAATGGTTTAACACCGCAGTCAATTTATTGTCACGATCAAATTTTATATGTGATCTACAGCAGCAGTGAGTTGTATAGCTATTCTTTATCTGATGGAAGCTTTATTTCCAAGATCAACATTGATCTTTCATCCTATATATCCGATGTTCAGTGGTCGATTTTGCCAAACGGTGATCTTTCCATATTGACCGGTCAAAAACTGAATATCATCGATACGAAGGAAAACACATTAAAAATCAACGTTGATCATTGTTTAAGTTACCATGTCGAAGATCAAAAAATCTATGTGGGTACCCACGATGATGATCGAAACCTTCTTTTAGGATATTTCGATATGTATACTTATGAGCAACTGATCGCAATGGCCAAAGAACAGCTGGGTAATACTGCTCTGACACCTCAACAGAAATCCCAATACGGAATCAACTGATTGGCTACCCCGGACCGCCCGGTACATCAAATGAATATTGGAGGAACTTCAATGAATTTTACCGAAATCGCTGAAAATCGGCAGTCCTGCCGTAGTTACGATTCTGCCCGTCCGGTGGAGCAAGAAAAGCTGGACCGCATTTTAGAGTCGGCCCGCCTTTCCCCCTCTGCCTGCAACGGACAACCCTATCATATCACTGTGTGCAAGGGTGCTGCCGCTGCTAAAGTGGCCAAAGCCGTACAGGGCCTGGGCATGAACAAGTTTGCCTTTGACGCGCCTATTTTACTGGTGCTTTCCGAAAACCCCTATGTAGCCACCGCTGCCATGGGAGCCCGTCTCAAGAAGAATGATTACCGTTCGATCGACATCGGAATTGCCGCCGCCTATATTACCGCTGAAGCCACCGCACAGGGCCTTGGTACCTGTATCCTCGGCTGGTTGGACTCCGATGCCATCGGCAAGATCTGCGCTCTGGAGGAACCGGTACGCCTGGTGATCACCCTTGGCTACGCCAAAGAAGGCGATCCGCTGCGCAAGAAAAAGCGAAAAAATCTGAACGAACTAATCAGTGTAGTGGAAAGCTGATCAATGCATCTCTTTGATTTTTAAGTAACAAAAACTAAAATCGACCTACAAAATAAAAGTTCTGCCTCAGAGCGCTTAGCGATTTAGCGTCAGCGACGAGGCAGAACTTTTTTATTTCTTTTTCCAGATCAGCAGCGCACCCATGACAAGCTGCGCTAGCTTAAAATACTTCAGGGACTTTTTCTCCCATTTCTTCTCCAGCTTTCTCATGCGTTTGACCTTCTTCTTAGCCAGGCGCTTTTTCTTGCGCATTAGCCGTTTGCGCTGCCTCTCTGTCTGTTTCATAAACTTAACTCCTGTTATCAATCAAAATACTTAGGCTGCACCAGCTGACCGCCATTGGCGGAATCCATGATTGCCAGGCAGGCCGCGATGGTGTTGGCACCCTCCTGCACGGTGGTAGCAATGGGCTTATCGTTCACGATGCAGTCGAAGAACTCTTTAAACTCACCGGCAGCATTGTGATTGTTAATATTTACCTTCACCTTAATAGGCATCTCATGGTTATCCATGCCGGGGAATACTTCCTTCTTGAACACGGTAATCTCCGGGCTGGTATTATCGCAAATGATCGTACCCTCAGTGCCATAGAATACCGAACGCATCGTATAATCACGCTTGCAGCTGATGGAAATGAATACCTTACCAATTACGCCATTGGGGAACCGCATAATGGCCACATGGGTATCATCATAGGGTGTCACATCTGCAAAGGTTTTATGCACGCCGTAAGCCATTACTTCATAAGGATCACCGGCGATCCAGCGCAGCAGGTCCACTGCATGGCAGCCGCCGCCCACAACACCATTACGCTGGGGGTCGCAGCGCCAATTG
>JAZQUJ010000095.1:0-22390 GCA_045631245.1 Bianqueaceae bacterium | reverse complement strand
TGTACTGCCATCTATGCAATTTAATCTCTTCCATATACCGTTCAATCCTGTCTCTTCTGACTTCCACCGGCTCTGGCCAAGGCTCATCCTTCAGTGTAGACCGATACATCGACAACTCTGCCGGAATAGTATAAATCAAAGAATATTCCGGCTTCAAATAAATCTTTTTGGCAAATTTCCATACTAACCATCTTTCAAAATCAAATTCTGAATATTTCATTCGAAAATCTATGCATGAATCCCAGAAATATCGGTCAGCAAGTACTGTAATACCCAAAAGCTCTAAAAAGCGGAAATAGATACCATAGTATAGTCCCATATCTAAAATAGATAACCACAATAATAACTTCCGTTTGCGAGGATTACTATGAACTGCCTCTCGGTATTGAGCCTGAGCTTGTATACTCCCCCCCTTATCTGTTCGAATCAAAGTTTTGAAAAACTCTAACATCGGCGTATATCCACCTCGAGAATGAATTATTTTACTTTTTCTATTTTGAATATCAAATGCTTTTTTTACTTTTTCAATCTGAGTGGATTTTCCCCCACAGTCAATTCCACTAAACGAAATCATTTTATCATACTCCTATAAAGCTCAATGTATTTAGAATACATTTTCCTCTTTTCAAAATGTTTTGCGTGTTCAAGACATGCTTTTAAAAAAAACACCTTTGAAAAATCTGTTTTGGTAATAACCTCTGCTACCGCTTCCGGTGTACATTCCTTCAATATCACACCTGTTTCCGCCGTAACAATCTCCGGCAACGCTGTACTATCAAACACCACAACAGGTGTCCCACATGCATTTGCTTCTATGATTGTCATTCCCATGGTTTCCTCTCGACTCATACTTACATGAACATAAGCCGCCGTATAAATCTGTGCTAATTCCTGGATATTATTGGTTCGTTCAATACCTAAGATATTCGGAGGCAACTTTTCTATTTGGTTCTTAGTTAAGCCAACCAAAACTACCTGATAACTCTCATCAAGTAACTGTGCCAAATGAATAAAATCCTCCAAGCCCTTATGCTTAGTCCATGTACTAGCAACACCCAAAACAATCTTTTTATTCGTCAAATTATATTTTTCTTCAAAATCAGATTGCATGGGATAAAATACAGAAAGATCCACACCATTTTGAATAGTCATTCTAGGATATTTCCCTAAAAAAGAACTTGCAACACATTCACCTAACCAATCCGACGGAGTGACAATTTTTAAGTTCTCTATATTACCAAAAATTGTTTTCTTCCAACGATAATTATTACGACTGTTATCCATCATTACACTTGTTGGATATTCCTTTTTCAAAGGACAATTATGGCACTCGTATTTCCATTTATTACACCCGATTGCTGCAAAATGAGAGCAATGGCCTGTATAAGCCCAACAATCATGCAAAGTCCATACTACGGGAACTTTTTTCTCTTTTAAATAGTTAAAGAGTTTGTCAATATTTAAATAATAACCATGAATGTTGTGCAAATGTACTAGATCCGGTCCATAGCTATCTATCCATTCTATAAAGCTTTGTGTTGCATTCTTTGAGTACCGTCCCGTATTATCAAACAGACGAGAACCCAGGCAATGTAATAATAAATCCTTTTTATCACCAATCGAAACAGCAATAGGCGCATACGACTCTGGTACGGTGCTACGTCCATATCCTATCCTGCACTCATCCCCGTTTTCATGAAGCATATCCGCGATATCTGTACATATCCTGCCAGTACTACGAATACCACAAACCGAATTTATCTCTAAAACTTTCATTCCAACACTCCAACACATTCATCCAAAATTATTTCTACTCCTCGTTGAACATTATAATGCTCCACTAACCAAGTTGCCGCATTTTCACCTAACGCACCCAAATCCTCTCTACATAATAGATGCACTGCTTCAACAAACTTATTAGGATCATCACTTTCACACCACCGACCAAAATTTCCTTCCTCAATTGCTTTTCCCACATCAGAAATAGGATCGGTACACGCGAGTACAGGCATAGATTTTTGCATATATGATAATAACCGCGACGGGAAATTAGGAATTGTAAATCTATGATCCAAAAAAATTAAGCCCACGTCACAACACCCTACAAACTTCTCATATTCCTCCCTTGGCAGACCCGGAATCAACTTCAAGTTCTTCTGCTTACTTTGAAGCATATATGTTGCTAGTTTGTCAAATTCTGTTCCCGTACCACATATCACAAAATAACAATCTTCTAAGTGTGATACCATTTTCATACACTCAATAATAAACGAAACTCCTTGAGGTCTTCCAATATTACCACCATAAACAAAAATTTTTTTATTGATTGGAAGACCATATATTTTCCGAATACAGTTTCGCTCTTCCTTGGATATGCGATACGGTTTCGCTTCAAAAGAATTAGGGTTAATATGAATCTTCTTTGCTGGAATCTGAGGTTCATGCTTTAAGATATATTCTACATTAGCAGCAGACATACATCCAATCCTATCTGAAATCCTATAGAGTTTCCTCTCCATCCTACGAAAATACCAATAAATAGGAGCTTTTACACCATATTTACACATCATTCCTAAATCTAATGCATTTTGCGGAAATATATCTTTCAATAGCAGATAACTTTTTGCTCCATCACGCTTTTTAATATAGCTCACAATATTTTCTAGGGTAATCGGCGGTGTAGAATACATTATTAAATCATAGTGATATCCTCTTAACTTATGTCGAATAGCACTCTTAAATTTTCTTCCCAGTAACAACGTAGCAAATCCTTTACGAACCAAATTGGTTTTCTGTATTTTTCCAGTCTGTACTTGTAATACGCCACTGTCTTTTCCATAAGGTATAAATTTTGTTTCTTTCCCTGACTCATTAGCACAAACAATATGAACCCTATGTCCTCGGCGAACTAACTCCCGACATAAGTCAGTATAGATATTGTATTTTTCTTCAAAGTTTCGAATATTGACTAGTGTCAAGAACAAAATGTTCATCGCCCTTTTTCTCTCCTCTGTCTTTTACCCCACGAATGGCTACTTCTATATCTTTTTGGAATTTCTAAACTTCTAACACCTAATCTTTAGGTTCCAAAGAAATACAAATGGTTTTTAGCTATAAAAACTAATTTTCTAATTGTACAGGCCTTCTGAATTCATGAACCAGATTGTTTGCATCCCTAGCCCTTCTGGTGCAACAAAGTCTTTTTTAGTATTATCACCAATATAAACCATCTCTTCAAAAGGTACTCCCAACGCCTTTTGCATTAAAATGAATGCTGTTTTAGCAGGTTTACGGTATTTCGTTCCACCTAATTCATCGGTAACAATAATTTTATCAAAATAACTTTCTATACCAAGGGCCCTAAGTTTCGCACGTTGTCCTATTGGTCTACCATCCGTAATAAGTCCTAGTTTTTTTTGTTTTTTCAACCGTTGAAGCATCTCTACGATTCCAGGATACACGGTAATTTCTGGTACATGCATACGATAAATCTTTAACGCTTTTTCTTTTTCATTTATATCTCTGATATCCTCTCTATCCAAAACAACATCAATAGCCGGCAAATGGTTTTCAAATGCATTCCACAATTTCTTCTCCATATTTTCAATTTGAGAAAATTCTTTTGCTACTGCACGATAGCCACTGCGTACATAGTCTTTTTCAGGATAGAGTGTATCATCCAAATCAAATACTACTGCAGTCAATGTATCCAAATACTTTTCGCAGTCTAAAATATTCGTAATTGTAATCATTCCACTCTCACACTTTGATCATATCGGCTGTAAACTGCCCCATTCTCTGCCGCACCTTCTTCGAAACTAAGTACCTCCCCATTTATAAGTCTTAACAATGCTTGAGCAGAATCCGCGCCTGCCATTATACTTAAAGGGGATCCTCCTCCAAAACGAGGGTTAATTTCTATATAATAATCCTTACCCGTACCTTCTTGCCTAATTAACTGTACAGTTATAGGACCATAAGGCTTATAGTACTGAAGCAGTTGCTTTATTTCACTGATAATCTTTTTGTCTTGCACAATTTGAGTTTTAAGTACTTCTCCTGCTCTAACCGCCATTCGAATTCGTGGAGTAATATATATTGGCTTTCCCTCAAAATCACAAAGTACATCCACGGTATATTCTGTTCCTTGAATAAAAGGTTGAATAATATAATCCGGCACCTGAGCTGCATAATTCGCAAGCTCATGAGCACTATTAACTTTATAGGCAAATATACTAGAACTACCGTCCTTCGGCTTAATAAAAGCTGGAAAATCTCCTTTATATTGTTTTATATCATCACAAGGAATCGGACTTTCCAAACCAACACTATGAAAATAGTCTGCTGTTAATCGCTTATCTCTACAGAGAGCAATCTGTTCAGCATTGCTAACCACTACACACGTTCCAACACCTGCAAATTTTTCCTTATTTTGAGCCAAAATCATTAAATCAGTATCAATAGTAGGAATTAACGCATCAATTTTTTCATTTTTACAGATTTCTAACAGCGCTGGGATGTAATCTTCACTTTTAATTTTAGGAATAATCACTGTACAATCACAAAAGAACAACGCTGGTGCAGATTTAGATATATCAGCGCCATACACGATCAAATCTATATCTAATTTACGGGCTGCTTTCTTAAAAGCTTGTACCAATTCTACACGTCTACCAACACTTGTAAAAAGCACCTTCATTTTGTAATTCCCTCCAAAGTTCCCATAAATTCTTCCATTGTTGCAGAAGTTTCCGAATTGATGCCTTCCCGTTTTAATACGGTCAACACTGTTCTAAAAATAATCTTCCAATCCTGCAAAAATGTAACGTTATCCACATACTCCACGTCGTAGTTGAATTTATCTTCCCAACTAATAGCGTTCCGCCCATTTACCTGTGCATATCCGGTAAAACCAGGGCGAACCTCATGCCTTCTTGCCTGATGCTCAGTATATCTGGGTAAATAGCGAACAAGTAGGGGTCTAGGGCCTACTACTGAAAGATCACCTTTTATAATGTTGATCAACTCCGGAAGTTCATCCAGGGATGTACTTCTCAGCGTCTTACCAAACTTGCCTAAGCGTTGGTCATCCGGCAGCATGTTACCCTCTGCATCCTTCGCATCACTCATGGTTCTGAATTTATAAAGCTTGAATACCTTTCCATTCAAACCAGGTCGATCCTGTTTGAATATTACTGGAGAACCTAATTTAGTTCTGACCAAAATCGCTACCAGAAGCAAAACAGGGCTTAATACGATTAATGCCATCAATGCCAAAATTAAATCCTGCGGTCTTTTTATGTATCGTTCGTACAAACCCTTTTTATGTTTCATGATTGTTTCCCCTTACTCAAAACATCTTTTTACAATTTCAATCACTACATCTTGCTGCTCAGCCGTCATTTTATTATCGCTGGGCAAACACAACCCTCTTTCAAACAGGTCTGCACCCACATCTTTTCCCTCTGCAGTTACAAACTCTGATTGCTCAAATATGGGCTGCATATGCATTGGTTTCCAGATGGGACGTCCTTCTGCATTGTATGCTGCCAGTGCTTCTAAAATCTCTGTCGGACAAGATTTTCCCTGTTCGGAAGTATACTGGCTCTCCAACGCCCCTCTCACCTGTTTGCACATTGCCTCTTCGTTGATCAACATACAGCTTAACCAGAAATTGGGCTCGCTGCTTTCTGTATCAAAGGGATTCATAGTGATGGGTAGATTTTTAAATCCTTCTTTGTATCGTTCGTAGATTGCTTTCTTTTGAGCAATATGCTCCTCTAAATGTGGAAACTGTCCACGTACCACACCGGCGATTACATTGCTCATTCGATAGTTGTAGCCGCGCTCTTCATGCTGATACCAGGGAGCATTTTCACGGCTTTGGGTGGACCATTTGCGTACTTTATCCGCCGCTGTTTTATCATTCGTCAGCAGCATTCCACCGGAAGAACCAGTAATGATTTTATTTCCATTAAAGGAGATCACATTATATGTACCAAAGCTTCCAGTCTGACGACCTTTATAGGTAGCTCCCAACGATTCTGCTGCATCTTCAATGACGACTGCTCCATGCTTTTGAGCAATGCGAAGGATATCATCCATTTTAGCGGGTGTGCCATAGAGGTGTACCAGTACGATCACTTTTACATCGGGATATAACTCGAAGGCTTTTTCCAGTGCTGCCGGATCCATATTCCAGGTTTCGTACTCCGAGTCAATAAACACCGGGATTCCGCCTTCATATACGATGGCATTTACGGTGGCTGCAAAGGTCAGGTCAGTACAGAATACTCTGTCGCCCTGCTTGACACCAGCCAGTTTCACCGCCATGTGAAGGGCAGCCGTACCGCTGGAAAGGGCTACAGAATATTGGACACCTACTTTTTCTTTTCCCAGACGTTCCGTTTCGTTAATGTTGGCTCCTACGGTGGACATCCAGTTGGTTTCGTAGGCTTCCTGCATATATTTCAGTTCGTCACCGTGCATGGTTGGTGTGGATAGCCACACTTTACTTTCAAATGGTTTTAGTTCCATATTTCTTAATTCCTCAGTTTTATGACTATATATTTTGCTGCTATTCTAGCTTCTTCTGCGCTTACAACTATCTATTGACTCAAATAAAAAGATCCCCGAAAATACGTCTTTTCTGCATTTTCGTATACGTATCCCAATTATAGAAAGTATACTCCAAAATGCTGATAAATGCAAGTATTATCAGGGGTTTGGAAGGTTTTTCATGTGGATACCGGGCATGGCAAGGAATAAAGAAAGGCCGTATTCGGTCAGGGATGGGGGGCGGTGAATCCCGTGAACAAATACGGCTTTTACAGTTGATTTATTCTTGAGTTTTGTAGGCTTCGGAAGGCCATCTTTGAATGGTTTCAATATTCTCCAAAAACACAAAACAGCAACCTGCTGCCCAACTCGATCTTGGACTGACAGGTTGCTGTCCTACTTTACTTTTCACTTGAATGATGAATGCTCGCACAAATCACATCGGTTGGTAGGTAGTGACTGCTTGCATCACTAAATTGCGGATCTCATCCTCGCGACCATCGTAGGAGGCCTGCATGAGGCCTTCGATCTGCTGTAAGAAGCGGTCGATATCAAATTCCAACGGGCTTCCGATGTGGATCAGTTCGTTCTCGGTACGGCGCAGGCCTTCCTCGGCCATCAGCTTTTCCTCGTACAGCTTCTCGCCGGGACGCAGGCCTGTGTAGGAAATTTCGATATCCACATCGGGCTGCAGACCGGACAAACGAATCAAGTTACGGGCCAAGGTGTCGATTTTGACCGGCTCACCCATATCGAGCACGAAGATCTCACCACCCTTGGCGTAGGTACCGGCTTGCAGAACCAGTGAAGCCGCCTCGGGAATGATCATGAAATATCGAATAATATCAGGATGGGTGACCGTAATAGGACCGCCTTTTTGTATCTGTTTTTTGAAGATCGGAATTACAGAACCATTGCTGCCGAGCACGTTGCCGAAGCGTACGGCCACATATTCGGTGCAGGGTTTGTCCACATTTTGCACTACATGGCTCATGGAGCCGTCGGCATCTTCATTGTGTACAAAGAGGGGGCGAATCTCATTGGCTTTGCCCTCACGGATCTTGCGATCGAAGGACTGGATGATCATTTCACACAGTCGCTTAGAGGCACCCATGATGTTTGTGGGGTTTACCGCCTTATCGGTGGATATAAGCACAAAGCGTTGGCAGCCGTTCATCATTGCGGCGTAAGCCGTTTTGTAAGTGCCAATGGCGTTGTTCTTGATGGATTCGCAGGGGCTGTCCTCCATGAGCGGCACATGTTTATGAGCAGCGGCGTGGTACACCACGTTGGGTTTGTATTTGGCGAAGACCTGATTGATGCGGCGACTGTCGCGCACCGATCCGATGAGGACTTCCAGGTTAAGTTCGGGGTATGTATCGCGCAGCTCCAGCTGAATAGCGTGGGCGTTGTTTTCGTAGATATCGAAGATGATGAGCTGTTTGGGTTGGTACTTGGCGATTTGGCGGCAGAGTTCGCTGCCGATGGATCCGCCACCTCCGGTGACCAGAATGACCTTGCCTGTGATAAAAGTACCGATCTCATCCGTATTGACCTTTACGGGTTCGCGGCCCAACAGATCTTCAACAGCGACATCCTGCAACTGGCGCGCGGTCACGTTACCTTGCGCGGTTTGATAAATGGCAGGCAGATTTTTGAGCTCACATCCGGTCTCTTTGCAAATGTCCAGCAGATCGCGGCGCTGATCGGCGCTGATACTGGGGATAGCCAGATAGATTTTTTCAATTTTGTATTTTTCTGCGTTCACAAGGATCTCATCGCGGCCGCCAACAATGGGAATGCCATCGATGGAGCGACCCCATTTGTTGGGGTTATCATCGATGATGCAGCAAACCCGTTCGTTAATCTCTTTGGTACCATGCAGGCTGCGCAGGATCATTTGACCGGCGGAACCGGCGCCGATAAGCATAACGCGGCTGGCAATGGTGCCCTGCTGGGCCTGATTGTACTTGCTGCGCTCAAGACGCAGGAAGCGATAGGCGAAGCGACTGGCAACGATGAGAATGAACTGCAGCACCGTACCGATGCAGTAGTAGGATATAGGCATACGCCGAAAAATCAGTGTGATGAGTGCAGTATGCAGGATGGCGGTAATGACCGAGGACAGGGCTGCCTGTTTGAGCTCGATATAGCTGGCAAACCGCCATAAACTGTGATAGAGACGCAGCAGCCAGAAAACGCCGATGGAAATGATAGTGTAGATGGGAACGAATTTAACCCAGGCCATCAGATATTCTCGGGGAATTTGCGAGAATTGTGCATCGAAGCGCAAGAACAGCGCTGCAAAATAGGCGCCGTTGACTGCGAAGAAATCATAGATCATGAGAAAAATGGCTATGAGATGCCAATGGGAGAAACGGGGCTTTTGTGTACTTGCCGCAGATACGGAGGATTCAGGAGTATTGGTCGCGGGAATGTTGCCCTTCTCCTGAGTTGGTTTTGTTTGATTTGTATTCACGAGAGTTCTCCTATGTTGGGTTTGAATGATAGATGAACTGCTATTGCTTCTTGGGTTGATACTGAAATGTAATAATAGTTCTATTTTATTATACAGAATGCCAAGAGAAAATGCCACTAGTTTTTTTATTATTATAGTTTTTACGAATGTTGATGATTTCTAACAGAATTCAGTATTAATTAAAAATATACGAAAAATTTGAGAGAACATTACTTAATTTGAAGTTTACTTTAATTTGAAGTTTGGTGTGTAAAAGCCTCATTTTACTTGAATGTAAAAAGGAGTATGCACTCATTGAGTTCTGCACACTCCTTTTGAAGTACCTATCTGACACTTCGAAACTTTAAATTTGATACATTTGACTCCATATTTAAGGATTTTGCTTCCAATCCAAGACTCCATAACCTACGATATCGGGGTCATCGGCTTTATAACTACGAACCGCTACCATGTTGGCGGTATTGCCTTCGATGGTGTAGATGGTATCATTGTCAACATTCAAGACAATACCTATATGATCGTTTCCATTCTCTTTTTCTGGGTCCCAATCAAAAACGATTAAATCTCCAGGAATCGGCACATATCCCTCTTCAACTGACTTCCATTGATATCCATTTTCCTTATATTGAACAAAGTCCTCTACCTTTGAATAACAGGGAATTAACTCTAATGAATTTCTAAGTTCAGGAAGATCCGTATTCACATTGATAATACAATTAGCCACATCTTTTTGAGCTAATGCCCAAGAAACGAAACAGGCACACCATGGTGTATCTTGATTCCAGTCCTTATCGATTCCCCAGTTTCCGCTTCCTATATACCATTGAGAATAATACTGCAGAGTTCCACTTCCATCGTTAGACATGATATAGCCTCTGCTACCATGTTGCGAAACAACCTTTTTCAGAAAAGTAATTCTGGCCTGCTTTTCAGTCTCATCTAGTTCAGTGACAGTAACATTGTTGGTTATTGTCTCCTCTTTTACCAGATTTTCTGCTTCTTGGTTTTTCACAATCGGAAGCGTTCTACAATATACAGAAGATGAATACGTACTACCTTCTACTTCAAACGCAAAAGAAAGCAATTGCCCATCTTGCATTACATGAGAAGCAATTATATTCTCTAGCAAAGGGGTTCCTGAAGTTCCGGCGTAAATTGCTGCTGTTTCCGAATCATACGAGTAAATAACTCCGCTTTCACCTTTAATTACCCATGATTGGGAGGTTACTTCGACCTCTAGTATAGTGCCCTCAGTAGCTAAGTCCTCTAGCGCAGATAATAAGATACGTGAAGTGTTTTGTTTTTTCACCGTGTCAGCGGATTCGTTATTCAAACGAAGTCCCAAAAGAAGAATTGTGGTCGTAGCTAAAGTAATAATGGAACCAATCAAAATAGTAATCATCAATTCCAGAAGAGTATAACCTTCATTATTTTTTTTGATTAGTTTCATCCATTCACCTCCTCTACGGTAATGATCTCATAGGAGGTATACTTAAATGAAGGGTCTGCAAACTCATACATACCCTCACCATTATATCCACTGCTCTTCCACTCAATGTTATTATCGAAATCATTAATCGATATGATACATTTGATATTAACCTTTGGATTTAGCGTTTCTAATGTAAGTATGAATTCACCTTGTATTGCCGTATTATCAATAGATACAAGAGGCGGGTTTGTGCTATATTCCACAACACTCGTTGCTCCATTCTTACACACTTCATCTAAAATCCCTTTACTAATGGCTTTTTTGGTTTTTAAATAATTAAATACCTTTTCGATCTGTCCCTCAGCCTCATACTGTTCCTGCATTCTTTCAATCGATGCTTTCTGATTCTGCAGATTATTCAAGCTAGATGACATAATAGAAATACCAACCAAACAAATAATTACCATTACAACCAACACAAACGGAAGAGCATAGCCATCATCACAACGCTTCATGACAACACCTCCAGATGATATTTCTCAATCATCGTTTTTCCATCTGCACGAATTGTAGTAGATACACTCACTTCTCCACTAGTAAAAATAACCGCATAGCAATATGGAACTGTTTCATATTCAGTGACTTTGATTTCAACATTAGGAAAACGAACATCCTTAATTAGTGCTTCTGCCTCTGTAACTTTTTCATTTGTTGCATTAATTTTATAGTTCGGCGTAGCAGTAAAATCTTCATACGCGATCCCCTCTGCCATCAGTGTCTCCACAGCTGAGGAAACATCCAGCTGGGCCTGCATGAGTTCTTCGGTTTTGGCGTTCATGCGGTGGGAAAGCACAAGGCTACTGCATGTAGGTACTACAATGGCGGCCAAAATGACTATGGCAACCAGAACTTCAATGAGCGAAAAACCTGCGTTGTGTTTGTTGTTCAACTGCATTTCCTCCTATCTTTGGATGATGACTTCGGCAGCCTCGCCATGGAGTCGGCAAGGCTGTCGCGGAATGATTTTCGGCCTGCGGCCGGATGATTTGTGTTTCAGATTTAGCTTAGTTAAAGATGTTGTTCTTGCCGGTGCCGGGGTCGGCTACATCGGGCTTGACGTATTCCAGCAGATCGGTGTCGATCAGGTAGAGGATCAGGCTGAGCTGGCCCACTGCCTTGTCGTTGGCCGCATCGTATTCGATGGTGGCGGACTGAACCGAGGTTACGCGGGAGTCAGAGGACAGGTAGCTGACCATGTCCTGGAAGCCGTCGTAGGTGGTCTCGTAGTTAACAGTCAAAAGCAGACCCATCAGATTGGAGCCGTCCTGCAGCAGGCAGATGGGCTCGGGAGTGCCGAAGGCGAAGAAGATCTCGGTGCCGAAAAGTTTTTCCAGGTACAGCACATACATGATCTGATCCTCTTCCTTCATTTCCACAGGGAACTTCTGGTAGAGGTCAAGGCGGCTGGATTTGATGTCTTCGGTGGCCTCGGGCAGGGCTTCCTGCACGTCGGTGTAGCGGTTATTATCGGCTACGGTAGCCTGCAGAGAGGTGATCATGGTGTTCAGGCGATTCACTTCGGCCTCGTGGATGATCTTTTCAGCTTGATAACCGTTGATAAAGATGATGATGGCTGCGATCAAAATGATCAGTGAAAGCAGAACCTTCCAATAACGTCCTAAAAAGCGCATTATTCAGTCACCTCCACCTTATCGATTTTCTCGCTGTAATCCAGACCCTTACGGATCAGCTCAGCGTTTTTCAGGTCTTCATTATAGCCCAGCGTCACAACAAAATGGATACGGGTATCCACCTGCTGACCGGGGGCGCCGGTGCCGGTGCCGCCACCGAAAAGACTATCGATGGCACCCATCAGGCTGTCGCTGCCGTTTTGGGCGTTGTTCATGTATTCAGTAACGAAATCTTTGATCATCTGGTCCAGCTTTTCATTGCCGGTGGTACCGTTCTTAATAAAGTTCTTGATCAGTTCGTCATAGGCTTCGTTGCCGGTGGTACCGGTGGTCAAATACTTGTTCATCATATCGGCCACTTCTTCTTTGGAAAACTCCTGAACTTTCTGCTCGATGTAGTCTTCCACAATGTCGTCCAGCTTTTCATTGCCGGTGGTACCGGTTTTAATGTATTTGTCGATCAATTCATCCAACTGCTTAATGCCGGTGGTGCCGGTGGTAATGTATTTCATAAGCAGCTCTTCGATTTGTTCATCGGAGAATCCGGGAACCAGACCACTGTTTTCATCATTGGGCTTGCTAGATTCATCGCCGGGTTTGCTGTTTTCGTCACCGGGCTTACTGGATTCATCGCCGGGGCCGTTCAAGCCATCCAAATAGTCATCGATCATCTGATCCAGCTTGCCGTTGCCGGTGGTGCCGGTGGTGATGTATTTCAAAATCATATCTTTGATCATGTCATCCAGTGCCTTGTAACCGGTGGTGCCATTCTTTGCGTAGGCATCCAGCAGAGTCTTGACGCGGGAATTGAACGCATCGCTCTCCAAATAATCATTGATATAATCATCGATCACCTTACTGCCGGTGGTGCCGGTAGCCAAATAGTCGTTGATCATGGTATCCAGTTTATCGCTGCCGGTGGAACCGGTTTCGAAATACTTGTTCATCAGGCTTTCCAGGGTGCTGTCGAATTTACCGCTGGCAATGTAGGCTTCGATACGATCATCCAGCACATCGACTCCGGTGGTGCCGGTGGCCAGGTAAGTTTCGATCATGCCATCCACATACTGATTGCCGGTGGTGCCGGTGGTCAGGTACTGGTTCATCATGGCCTGCAGCTCAGCTTCAGAACCCAGCTTCTGGATCAAAGTCCAGGTGTCAGCCGAAATCATGGCATTCATCTTTGCATTCAGGGCTGTGTCGGTGGTGTCAAAGTGACCATCTATCATATCGTTGATGACTTTACCGGTGTCCAAATAGGGGAACTGCTCTGCTTGCTGCTGACCAAGCTCCACTTCCAGATAGTATACGTACCATGTTTCTTCAATTTTATTGGTGCAGATCAAACGCTCAGTAGAAGAAAGTTTGGTTTCATCTTTCACCAGAATGCCTACCAGATCATCCAAATACATTTCCATGATGGCGGCATCGCTTTCTGTTCCGCCGGCACGCAGCTCGCGGATCTTCTGCATGGTTTGCTTGAATTCATCATCTTTCAACAGCTCAAGCAATAGAATGGGCTTTTCATTTTCACGCTCAATATCCTCTTCGATCAGATCCAGGAATCGGTTCATGGCGAAGGGGTTGGTGGTGAGCATTTCATGGATCGCATCTTGACGCTGCTGGGTAATATCGGTATTGCTCTGAGCCAGCTTGAGTACTTCCAGACTGGTGTTTACATTAGTAGGCATTTTGCCGTAGGTGCTTTCCAGCGTTGCAAACTGTTCAGGAGTCATTTCAGCTGCCAGGTCCATGAGCTCATCTTCCGTAAGCTCTGACTTGATCAGGTCGGTCACAGTAAGGGGCTGTGCTGCCCGTAACGTTACGTTGAAAACACCCGGATACTGCAGTTCCACCACAAATGTCTCATCGGTGGTTTTGCCGCTGCCCACGGTGGGGGGAGTTTCCACTTCACTGTCTTCGCCGTTGGTTTCGGAAACCGAATCGGAGTCGGACTCAGCGGGATCGCCGGTGGCGGGCTGAGAGCCAATGGGCAAATGATCGGCACCCTGGGTACCGAAGGAGGTGGCAGCACCAATACCGCCGCCGGACAGGTTGGAGATGCCAACCAGATCGGCATACTGCAGTTCACGCAGGGCCATGATCAAAAAGGCGGCTTCTTCTTTATCTTCGCAGGCAAATTCTACATTAATGCCATCGGCATTGATCTGCATTTTGACTACGCTGGATTTTTCGGGCATGATGTCTTCCAGTTCCTGCAGCACGCGCACCAAATTGTCGTTATAGGTCTGCAGAGAAGAGAAGATGGTATCCCAGTCGGCACTGTAGCTGTTGTACAGTGAACTGTATTCGTTGTAATTATCGGCATAGCCGGCGCTCTGCGCTGCTTGGATCTGCCAGTTCTGCATGGTGGACTCTAAACTCTTCTCTTTGGAGCTCCAGTTCAGTCTGGATGTGAGTACCAACATGATCGCACCGGTGAGCACTGCTCCGCTGACCAGGATCAGCAAATACTGCCACAGCTGGCTGGTCACCTGGCGGCGGGCCTTACCCGGGCGGTTCAGTTCCGGATTACCAAAATCGAAGGTGGTGCGAGAAGCACCTACACAAAGGCATAGCTGGGGTGCGAAGGGTGCGTTGTATGCATACAGCTCCACATCGAGCATGCCGGCCAGTTCTTCCACCAATTCCTGGTGAGTGGCCAGACTGCCGCATAAATATCCGCGGATCTCGCTGCCACGTCCGCTTCCTAAAGATCGGAAGTATTCCAGCATCATGGAAAGCTCGGTGAACTGCATGGAAGGATCGGATCCACACTGTATGAATCGCTGATATACCACCTGACCATTTTGTACAAAGGTCATGCCCAGCATATCGCGTTCCAATAAAATATGTAGGTCGGTCTGCGATGTGAGCTGATCCACTTCCGCCATCTGCGACTTGCCGTTTTTAACGGGCTGAACAAAGCTGGCGCCAACCAGGCCGGCAATACTGTTGCCGCAGTAATCGATGGCGGCTACGGAAAGGCCGCAGCTGTTGGCTACAATGTAATAAGGGGTAAGCATGGCGCGGGGCACGGCCCACAGCTGCACGCCCAGTTCTTTCAGACCGGTTTCACTAACTTTGGGACCAAGCACCTGCCATACCACGTGGTAGTCCAGCATGGATACGGGGAAGTACATGTCGATGTTGGCCATTAGCAGACGCTCCAGTTTGTTCTGGGGCAGGTCAGGCGCCGATACGATTTCGGTGATGACCTGGGTGGTGCACAAGCTGAACACCACCTGACGGGCATGCTTGAATTCGGGCGCTTTCAGAACGCTCTTCAACAGGCCGGTCAGGACCTCGGCGTTTTGGATCACGCCGTCCTCCACTGCGCCGATCGGGGTGGCCAGAGTCAAACTGCTCTGAATGTCGCCGTTTTTTCCCCTCAGCATGATCTGAATTTCTTCCCGGCCCAGCTGGATGGCCAGCACGTTGCCGGTTATTTTACATTTGCTCATACGTTTTGTTCCTCCTCCGGGCTGCCCTTCACTGTTTCGAAGCGGTCCGGTATATCAATTTATATTACAGCCCAAATAGGCCGAGGTAAGCGTTGATCAAGGGCTCGCCCACCAGTGCAGCAAGCCAGATGCCCGCGGCCAAATAGGGGCCGAAGGCGAGTTTGCGGCCTTCTCCGCCTCGCATGCGGATCATATGGATGATGGCGCCGGACAGGCTGCCCACCAACACGGCCAGAAGCATTTTAGGCCAGCCGATCAGAAGGCCTGCGGCGGCCACGAGTTTGACATCGCCCATGCCGAGGCCGCGGCCACCGGTGACGATGTTCATAAGTAAGAAGACCAGGGCTACGGCCAGCATACCGATCAGGTAAGTGAGCCAGTTGTCAAGGTCGGTAACAAGACGGATCACACCCAGCAGGAAGATCACCAGGTTGATGCCATTGGGTATGGTGAAGGTGCGCCAGTCAATGACGGTGAGCACCAGCAGCATCGAGAATAACACGCAGTACAGGGCTACGGTGAGCCAGTCGCTCTGCGCCAGCAGGCCACTGCGCACGATCAAACCGGTGGCCAGCCACATGAGACCGTTCAAAGCCTCCACAATGGGATACTGAGCAGAAAGTTTGACCTTGCAGCTGCGGCATTTGCCGCCCTGAGCCAGCCAGCTGATCAGCGGTATGTTTTCGTACCATTTCAGCTCATGCCCGCAGCTCATGCAGTGGGAAGGAGTTTTGACAAACTCTTCTCCTTTAGGAATACGATAAATGAGTACATTGCAGAAGCTGCCCACGGCAAGGCCCAGCAGCGTCAGCAGTATCAGAATCGGAAGGTCCATTATGTTCTCCTTATAAATATTGGTCGTATGCCGTGGTCATGCTCATCATGGGCAGGAAAATGGACAGTACGATAATCATTACAAAAACGGCCAGGAACAGCATGATGGCAGGTTCCATCATGGCCAGCAGGCGCGCAGTGGCATCCTGCACTTCTTCGTCGTAGTAGTCGGCGGTTTTTGTCAGCATATCCTGCAGGTCACCGGTTTCCTCACCGATGCCGGTCATGTTGTACACCATGGGCGGGAAAATACCGGTGTCGCGCATGGAGGCATTCAGGGTCCAGCCCTCGGCGATCATAGCGCGAATCATTTGCACCGCTTCGCGGAAATAGACGTTGCTCATGTTCATGGCAACCAGTTCAATACTTTCAGTAAGGGGCAAACCGGAGCCCAGCAAAAGCGCAAGAGTGCGACAGAACGTGGCACAGGCGGAACGCACCGTCAGATTTTTCACCACCGGGATCTTCCGGGCCAGCCAGCCGAAGAAATGCTGACCTTTATTGGTACGTTTAAAGAAGAAACCACCAATCACCAGTGCCACCAGGATGAGGCTTAGCAGCCACCACCACTCTACAAACCAGTCACTCACGGCGACCACGCACTGGGTCAGGAAAGGCAGTTCCATGTTCATTTCAGTAAAAGTGGACAGGAAGCTGGGAATGATCTTGACCATCATGACAATGAGTACGATGATCATAACGGTAATCAGGATGCAGGGGTATACCATTGCTTTACCCACGGCAGCCTTGGTCTTTTTGGCTTTGTCAAACCAGGCCTCCATTTGGGCGAAGGATTCTTCCAGATTACCGGATTCTTCACCGGCGGCGATCATGTTGATGAGCATACCGGAGAAGATCTTGGGATGCTTGCGCATAGCGCCGGCCAGAGTTTCACCCTTTTCGATACCGGCCTGCATGGCGCGGATCGCGGCGGCAAGCTTCTTATTCTCAGTCTGCTGACCCAACATGGAAAGAACCTCGGAAACGGGTACACCGGCTCGCAAAATGGAGCGGAACTGACGACAGAAAATCGCCATGTCCTTGGCTGTGGGATTTCCCAGGAAGGGAAGTTCGATATCTTTATTCAGAGCATTGAGCTCTTTGATTTCAAGAATGGTGTAGCCCGCGGAGCGGAGCGAGTTTTTGGCGGTATCAATGGAGGAAGCATCCACCGTGTCTTTTACCTGTTTACCAAGACGATTGACCGCTACATAACTGTAAGAAGGCATTGTTTAAAATCTCCCTAATTGATTGCGCATGGTGGCAGGGTCGTTGGCCACGTCCAGCGCGTCTTCAAGTTTGACCTGACCTTTGCGTACCAGTTCTGTCAGGGCTTCATCGAGAAGCTGCATGCCCTGTCTTTTACCGGTCTGCATGGTGCTGGTGATTTGGAAACTTTTATTTTGACGGATCAGGCTGCGCACCGCAGGGGTGGCCACCAGGATCTCGTAGGCAGGCACGCGGCCTCCACCGATACGGGGCAACAGCGCTTTGGCAATGACGCACTCCAGTACATCGGCTAGCTGGATCCGGATCTGCTCCTGCTGGGCAGGGGGGAACACGTCAATGATTCGGTCGATGGTGTTGGCCGCACTTTTGGTGTGCAGGGTGCCAAACACAAGGTGACCGGTTTCAGCGGCGGTAATGGCGGTGGAGATGGTTTCAAGGTCTCGCATCTCACCCACCAGAATCACATCAGGGTCCTGTCGCAGGGCCGCACGCAGACCGGCGGCAAAGCTGCCGGTGTCGTCGCCGACTTCACGCTGATTAATAATGCACTTGTCGGGGGTATACAGGAACTCGATGGGGTTTTCTAAGGTAATAATGTGACGGCGGCGGGTGTGGTTGATATGATCCAGCATCGCTGCCAAGGTGGAGCTCTTACCGGAACCGGTGGGACCGGTGAGCAGTACCAAGCCTCGGGGTTTATCGGCCTGTTCTACAATAATATTGGATAATTCCAGTTCTTCGACGGTGGGCACCTTCAGCGGCAGCAGTCGCAGCGCCAGGGCGGTGTGTCCTTGCTGATGAAAGGCATTGCAGCGCATACGAATCTCGCCGTCAACGGTAACGGCAAAGTCGATCTCACCGGTGGTTTTCAGTTCATGAATCTGGGTTTCATTGGCCAGAATATGCAGGGCGGCCACCACGTCATCTTCGGTCAATCTTTCTTCGCCTTCATCCACCAGGTCGCCATCGATACGATAAATGGGGGGCAGACCTACGGTCAGATGCAGGTCAGAGGCACCTCGATCCAACGCGGTGTGAACGATTTCTAAAAAGGGTTTCATTAATAATTATTCCTCCACAGCTTTTGATGTTCCCATTAGCATACTTTGGTCTTCCACAGAGATCCGCTGCATCTCGGCCAAAGAAGTGGTGCCATCCAGAACCAGACGGCGCACGCTTTGTTTCAGGGTCAGCATGCCTTCGCCGATGGCTGCTTCACGCAGTGCATCGGTGGAAGCCCTGCGGGCAATGTAACCGCGCAGGTTGGGAGTGATTTCCATAATTTCATATACGCCGATTCGCCCGTAATAACCGGTGCCATTGCAGCGCTGGCATCCTACAGGTTCGCTGATCATCTGGTTCTTGCTCTCTTCTTCCGTAAGTCCCATATAGGTAGCTTCGTAGTCCATAATGTGCCGCTGCTTTCGGCAGTTGGGGCACAGGCGACGCACCAGACGCTGGGCAATAATGCCCACCGTGGAATCGGCAATCAAATAACTTTCTACACCCATATCCAGCAAACGGGTCACGCTGCTGGCGGTGTCGTTGGTATGAAGGGTACTTACCACAAGGTGACCGGTAATAGAGGCCTGGACCGCAATCGAGGCAGTCTCGGTGTCTCGGATCTCACCGATCATAATAATATCAGGGTCCTGTCGCAAAATCGAGCGCAGTGCATTGGCAAAGGTCATGTCAGCCTTTACGTTTACCTGCACCTGATTGATACCTTCAATGTTGGCCTCGACAGGGTCTTCAACGGTAATAATGTTTACCATGTCGCTGTTCAGCTCACTGAGGGCCGTGTACAGCGTGGTGGACTTACCGGAACCGGTGGGACCGGTTACCAGCACGATACCATTGGGGTAACTTAAAATTTTATCGAATTTTTCCAGATCATCATCGCGCATGCCCAGCATCTTCTTGTTCATGCTGAGTGCCTTTTTCTGGTTGAGTCGCAGTACGCACTTTTCACCGTATACGGTGGGCAGCACCGACACACGGATATCGTACTCTCTATGGTCAACGGTCATGCTGAAACGACCGTCCTGGGGTTTACGCTTTTCGGAAATATCCATGCCGCTGATGATTTTGATACGGGCCACAATAGCCGGCAGCAGACGCAGATTATAATTGGCGGTGGTATACAGCACACCGTCCACACGGCAGCGCACACGTACGCGGTCGGGTTCCGCTTCCACATGAATATCGGAAGCTCTCTGGCGCACAGCCTGTTCCACCAGCGAGTTCACCAGCATTACCACAGGGGAAGAGTTTACGTCTTCGCGCATGATCTCTTCTTCGATGGACAGGGTGATCTCGTTGTCACGGGTATACATGTCCGCCGCTTCCTGCATTTCATCGGTGCCGTAATACCGGTCAATGGTCAGCAGAATATCGCCCGTGGTAGCCAAAAACGGACGAACTTTACACTTACTGGCAATGGCCACCAGATCGCGGCCGCGCATGTTCATGGGATCGCTCAGTGCCACCAGAATGGTACCGGGATCTTCCGGATCAAAGGCAAAGGGAAGTACAACATTTTCACGCAGCAGATCGGCGCGTACCAACTGACGCACCTCCAACGGGATCTGTTCTTCATACAGACGAATGGTGGGCAGCTTGGAAATAGCAGCTAATGCCTCCAACAGATTCTCTTCGCTTACCAGACTTTGCTCTGTAATTAATTCACGAATCGTGTTTCCGTTTTGCTTCTGCTCTTCCCGTAATTTATCGGCCTGGGCCTGCGTCAGCAGACCACGCTCTATCAAATACTTAAGTAGTTTTTCGTTCAATTTAAGTCTCCTTTTTGCCCTTGACTTGACTCTCACCTTGTGTCAGCAAAAATACATAGATATACAGATACAATACTATCACAAATCCACAGCAATATCAAGAAAAGATTCTTTATTGGAAATCATTTCCTCTCACAATCCTCCCACATGGTTCGAAACACTTCTTACCTTTTTAACGACAAATATATTGAAAAATACCCTTTTTCGTGTTAATATTACGATGAAATTGGGACGTATCAGCAGCATCCTGATACGTCCCCTTTATATTTATATTATATTTTACATTTGAACATTGTCCGACCGGCTCTCCTCCCCCCCTTCCTTGCCGGTCATTTTCGATAAAAAAGCTGCGCTTGTCTCCCACTAGCGCAGCTTTTTTTGTCTGACATGCAAGACAGCCGACCCTTTCGGATCGGCTGTCGTCATTTTTATGCCGTTTTCTCTTTTAATGCCTTTACCCGCGGATCCCGATAGAAGAATACCATTAGGAATATTCCGCATACCACCCAAGCAACGGGCTCACAGAAGGCAATACCAATATACCCCAGACTCGGCGCAATCCACAGAGCCGTTATGATCTTAAGACCCAGTTCCAACAGACTGGACACAAGCGGCATGGACTTGTTGCCAATGCCCTGCATGGTGTTGCGGTAAATAAAGATGGGGCCCAGGAAGAAGAAGAAAGAAAGATGTGCCCGCAGGTACAGTGAACCCTCTTTCAAAACCTTGGCAACCTCTTCCGGCGTACCGCTCACCAAAAGGCCAATCAAAAATGTACCAATTACAAAACTGCACAGCATGCAGAAGGCCGACCACACCGTGGACATAATGGTGGCGCAGCGCAGACCGGCTTTGACACGGTCGATCTTGCCGGCGCCCAGGTTCTGGCTGGCAAAGGTAGCCATGGCCGTACCAAAGGTGCCCAGGGGCTGCATGAACAGCTGGCTGATCTTGTTGGCCGCCGTGTTTGCTGCCACATACACCGTACCCAGGGCATTCAGCGCACTCTGCACCATAATGTTGCCCACAGCAATAAAGCTACCCATAATACCCATGGACACACCCTGCGCCAACAGTTCCTTCGTAAGCTTTCCATCAAAGGCATAGTGTGCCTTTGCCGGAATCAACTTTTTATACTTACGGAAAATAATGATCAGGCACAGCACCACCGACAGCAGCTGCGAGAACAGCGTCGCGATCGCTGCACCGGCCACGCCCCAGGGAAGTACACCCATGCAGACGATATCCAGCACGATGTTCACAATGGAAGATATAATCAGAACATATAACGGTGACTTGCTGTCACCCACCGATCGCAGATGTCCCGCCAGCACGTTGTACATCATGGTGATCACAATACCACCAAAAATAATACCTATGTAATTATAAGAATGACGATAAATATCCTTCGGCGTATTCATCCAGCTCAGGATCTGGTCTAACATCAATACGCTTCCCACCGAAAGCACCAGACCGATCAAAACCGCCAGCACCAATGAGTGCGCAATGGATTTTCGCAGGGCTTCTTCATCCTTTGCTCCAAAGAACCTTGCCACAATAATGGAAAAACCAGTACACACGCCGGTGGCAAAACCCACCACGAAAAAGTTCAGCGAACCGGTGGCGCCCACGCCCGCCAGCTCATTAACACCCAAAATGTTACCCACAATCAGCGAGTCACTAAAGTTATACAATAGCTGAAACAGGTTACCACCAATAATCGGCAGTGAAAAGCTGATCAGCGTTTTCAGCACATTACCCTTTGTTAAGTCTTTCATTCAAAATCCCCCTCAGCCGATCTGAACCAGATATGCGCAGGCAGCAGTGGCCGCCGTTGCACCGTCGGAGGAAGCCGTTACCACCTGACGGATCCGCTTGCTGCGGCAGTCGCCGGCTACAAATACGCCCGG
>JAZQUJ010000094.1:0-3196 GCA_045631245.1 Bianqueaceae bacterium | reverse complement strand
CAGAACGTCGTGAGACAGTTCGGTCCCTATCTGTTGCGGGCGCAGGAAGTTTGAAGAGAGCTGTCCTTAGTACGAGAGGACCGGGATGGACGCACCTCTGGTGCACCAGTTGTCGTGCCAACGGCACAGCTGGGTAGCTATGTGCGGACTGGATAAACGCTGAAGGCATCTAAGCGTGAAGCCACCTCTAAGATTATACTTCCCATCCGAAAGGAGTAAGGCCCCACGAAGACTACGTGGTTGATAGGTCAGAGATGTACGTACAGTAATGTATTCAGTCGACTGATACTAATAGGCCGAGGGCTTGACCTATATCAGATTGTATAGGCAACCTCAACGAAGTTCCTTTTCAGTCTTTCTCTCTTTCAGTTTTCAATGTGCTGGACACAATATGCACCTTTAGCTCAGTTGGTAGAGCACCTGACTCTTAATCAGGGTGTCCAGAGTTCGAGTCTCTGAAGGTGTACCATTGATATACAGGCGCAAGCCTTTATATATACGCGTGTGGCCCGTTGGTCAAGCGGTCAAGACGGCGGCCTCTCACGCCGCAAACAGGAGTTCGATTCTCCTACGGGTCACCATTTTAATTTCATAGTACATAGTAGTAGGTGTTGATTACGGTGAGGGTCCACCCGTTCCCATCTCGAACACGGTAGTTAAGCTCACAGGTGCCGACGATACTTGGCTGGCGACGGCCTGGGAAAATAGGTTGACGCCTACTTCTATATATTCCTCCTTAGCTCAGTCGGTAGAGCATGCGGCTGTTAACCGCAGGGTCGTTGGTTCGAGTCCAACAGGGGGAGCCAAAAATCCCGTTCTCGTAAGAGGGCGGGATTTTTACTTGTTACCTTTTCACTCTTCACTTTTCACTAAAGACCCCAGGACGGGATTTTTGGAAAGTAAGAGGTAATAGTGAATAGTGAAGAAGTATTGCGGCTTCGCCACTTTTATGTTATAACATACCCAAGGAGTTGATTTTATGGGTTTGTTTGATATATTTAAGAAAAAGAAAGTTGAATTGACAGAAGAACAACTTAAATGGAATAAGATGTGGGAATTGTGGACAGAAGAAAAAACAAAATCACCTTATACTGAACTAATGACCTATCAAAGTGAAATTAATAACGGTGGGCATAGTCAGTATTTTTGCAATGTAGATAATGTAAGTGATTTGAAAAAAGAAATGTCTGCTTTGGAAGAAATTCTTACACCGCTTTTAAGAGAGAATCTTCAAAAAGCATATAAGGCAGATTTGATATTAGAAGAAAAAGAAGATGAAGAAGCGGAAGAAATTTTAGACCAGTGTGATGATGTTTTTTATGAAAATGAAGAGCAGATAAATCGCATATTACAAGAATATGCTAATACATTAGAAATCTGATTGTTATCGGATAGAAATCTAAGTTTTCAGGCACTTTTCATTCGTGTCATTAAGTTCAAAACACCCAAAGCCTCAAGTCTTTGACTTGAGGCTTTTTTGTTGCATCTCCTATTCTGCCGCTTCATGAGGCATCAAATTACTGAAAAAAGAGAATGATTTTGCCAAGTATTGACAAAAAATCGCTTTTGTTGTAAGATTTGAAAGAATTATGAACGCATTTGCGTTACGAATGAGGAGGAAATTATGAATTATTCCAAGCTGCTGCACGGCCTGATCGCTGAGATGAAGACCGGTGTTCAGTACAAGCGCATTCCCCAGCCCTTCAAGGCATTTATGATCATCGGCATGATCCCCATGATCATTGCATTTGTCGCACAGGCAATTGCATACCGTGTTCAGGTGTTTTTCTTCAAGGCCCTGTCTGCTCCCGCTGAGTATCTGCACAGATGGCTGAGAAACCAGAAGGATGAAGTAGAGCATGCCACTCAGGCTGTGATGTATTTCGTCTGCCTGCCCTACATCTTCTTCCTGCAGTCTCTGCTGGCTATGGCTTCTCTGGGCTTCTTCTTCTCTTGGTTTGGTCTGCAGGTCACCGCTTATCTGCTGACTCTGGGCGGCACTCGCTTCCAGGCTTATATCAGCGATGCAACCTTTGACGAAGTGGAAGAGGGCAAGTGCGTTTGCACCCCCAACGATCAGATCGCCATCATCTTTGCTTGCGTTGTGCTGGGTGCTGTTGCCCTGAACTTCCTGCTGGGCTTTGTGATCGATGTCACCGAAAGCTGGGAGGTCTTCAAGACCGTTACCCGCATTCGTTCTCTGCTGAACCTGGTGTACTGGGCCGCTGTGTTGGTGGTCAACCCCATCCTGTTCCGTGTGCATAAGGCAGAAAAGACCGAGGAAATCGCTGCTTCTGAAGCTGCTGAATAATTCAATCTTTGGCTTAAAACAAGCCGGCGGAATCGCCGGCTTGTTTTTTTATATAAATCTTTACTATAGATTATATAATATAGTATATTGCATTAAATGCCATCTTGTGATAAAATGAATGCAGAAACGAGGTGTTCCTATGAGTGAAAAGAAGAAAGAGCTGCTGCGCACGGTGAAGTTTACCCTGTTTTCTGTCAGTGCGGGAATCATTCAGGTGGCAAGCTTTGCTTTGTTTGAAGAAGTTCTGCATTTAGAGCATTGGCTGGCGTATTTGTTGTCGCTGGTGCTTTCGGTGCTGTGGAATTTTACATTGAACCGGAAGTTTACCTTCCAATCGGCGGCCAACGTACCGGTGGCGATGCTGAAGGTAGCGCTGTTTTATGTGGTGTTTACTCCCTTGTCCACCTGGTGGACGGCCCAGCTTACCGGCCCGAAATTCGGCTGGAATGAGTATCTGGTGCTGGCGCTGACGATGGCCACCAATTTTATCGGGGAATATCTGTACCAGCGCTTTGTGGTATACGGCAAGAGCCTGGACACGGCGAAACATTAAAAAGAAAAGCATTGGCGTGTGCCAATGCTTTTTTGCTTAGATCCGTTGCTTCATCAGCCCGTGATGGTTGCAGTACAGGTACAGCATACCGCGGCCGCGCAGCCGAAGGCGGGTTTCGGCGTTGCCCTCGGGGTACAGTTTTACCAACTGCAGCCGGTCGGAGGTGAGATAAGCCAGAAAGGAAATATAATGCTGCTTGGTCATGGGGTGGGGCACGGTGATGAAATGCTCGTCTTCCACCGGCTCGATCACCGGACGGTGGGCGTCGTCCATATCCTCGGCTTCCAGCGGGGGAAGGGTGATGCCGCAGCAGCTGATGAGGGCATTGCCGG
>JAZQUJ010000093.1:0-2574 GCA_045631245.1 Bianqueaceae bacterium | reverse complement strand
ACGCCATCGGCCTGCTGCGCTCCATGGGCGCTGGTCGGCTGCAAGTGTTCCGTCACATTAAATGTCCTTCTGCCCTGCCCCAGTTCTTTTCCGGTCTGCGCATCGCAGCGGCTTACTCCGTTGTGGGCGCCGTGATCAGCGAGTGGCTGGGCGGCTTTGGCGGTTTAGGTGTATACATGACCCGTGTCAAAAAGGCCTTTGCCTTTGATAAGATGTTTGCGGTAATCTTTTTGATCTCGGGCATCTCGCTGCTTTTGATGGCTCTGGTCAGCCTCGCAGAGCGAAAATGTATGCCCTATCGGAATATTCATAAGGACTAAAATGGAGATATTATATTATGAAAAAAATACTTGCTTTTGTTTTGGCCTGTGCTATGGTCATGAGCCTTTCCGCCTGCGGCGGCTCCGATAAAGCCGATCCCGCACAGGGTCAGTTAGAAAATATTACTTTCGTCCTTGACTGGACGCCCAACACCAACCATACCGGTTTGTACGTGGCCATTGAAAAGGGCTACTTTACCGAAGCCGGACTGAATGTGGAAGTGGTGCAGCCTCCGGAAGGCGGTGCTGAGGTGTTGGTGGGTTCCGGCAAGGCGCAGTTTGGTGTTTCTTTCCAGGATTACATTGCTCCCGGTTTGATCGGTGAGGATCCGCTGCCCATTACCGCAGTAGCTGCCATTATTCAGCACAACACCTCCGGTATCGTATCCCGCGCCGGTGAAGGAATGGACAGCCCCAAGGGTCTGGAAGGCAAGAAATACGCCACCTGGGATCTGCCCGTGGAAAAAGCCACCATCGAACAGGTTATGAAAGCTGAGGGCGGTGACTTTTCAAAGGTGGAGTTGATTCCTTCTACCGTAACCGATGAAGTGTCCGCTCTGCAGAGTAAATCCGTGGACGCCATTTGGATCTTCTATGCTTGGGCCGGCATTGCCTGCGAAGTGGCTGAACTGGAAACTGATTACTTTGCCTTTGCCGATATTGATCCCGTGTTTGATTTTTACTCTCCTGTGGTGGTTGCCAACAATGAGTATCTGGCTGAAAACCCCGAAAGTGCAAAGGCTTTCCTGGAAGCTTTGACTAAGGGCTATGAGTTTGCCATTGAAAATCCCAAGGAGGCCGCTGATATCTTGATGGAAGCTGCTCCCGAACTGAAATCCAACTCTGAGCTCGTATATGCCAGCCAAGAATATTTGGCGGATCAGTACACCGCCGATGCGGAGCGTTGGGGTGAGTTTGACGAGACCCGTTGGTCTGCTTTCTTCAGCTGGTTAAATGAGAATAATTTGCTGGAAGGTATGGTTGAGCCCACCGCCGGCTTCACCAACGACTATCTGCCAGGCGGTAATTCTTAAAAATTCTGTACAAAGTACCAAGCGGGCGGCCTTGCGCCGCCCGACCGTAAGGAGACATAAACTGTATGAAACAACTGGAAGTACGAGGTGTCAGCAAGTCCTTCGATGGAAAAGACGTGCTGCAGGATATTTCGATCACTTTGCACGAGGGCGAGCTGGTCTGCCTGCTGGGCATCAGCGGTGGCGGTAAAACCACCCTGTTCAATATCATCTCCGGTCTGCTCTCCCCCGATGAGGGCCAGGTCCTGCTGGACGGAGAGGATATTACCGGAAAGCCCGGCCGCATCAGTTACATGCTGCAAAAGGATCTGCTGCTGCCCTATCGCACCATCGAGGACAACGTGGCCTTGCCCTTGATTTTGAAAGGCTTCAACAAAAAAGAAGCTCGCGCCAAGGCTTCAGTTCTGTTCGATGAATTTGGCTTAGATGGCACTCAGAAGCAGTATCCCGCCCAGCTTTCCGGCGGCATGCGACAACGCGCTGCTCTGCTGCGCACCTATCTGTTCTCTCAGGATGTGGCCTTGCTGGATGAGCCCTTTTCCGCATTGGATACCCTGACTAAGGGCAGCATCCACCGCTGGTATCTGGATGTGATGGATCGCATCAAGCTATCCACCTTCTTTATTACCCACGATATCGATGAGGCCATTCTGCTCTCCGACCGCATTTACCTGCTCACCGGTCAGCCCGGCCGCATCGCCGATGAGATCGTGATCAAGGAGCCCAAGCCCCGCCGTACCGATTTTACTTTGACCACGGAGTTTCTGGAGTACAAAAAGATGATTTTGGAAAAGCTAGGTTCGTTCAGTTGAAATGCATCGACTTTGCTCTTATAACTAAATTCTTACGTTACCACATAAAAAACAAGGAAAAAAACTGAATTTCTTCAGTTAATTTCCTTGTTTTTCTTTTTGTAACTGATCTGACTGTTTCCAAAGACTAAAATGATAAAGACGGACATTGAATCTTCACCAAATTTTCGCTATAATACAGATATTCCATTCGTTTATAAAGGAGGCATTCCCTATGATCCATCGATCTGAAATCATGTCTGCCCTACAGAAGCTGGGCCTTGGAGGTAAATCTGTTTGTATTCATTCTTCCATCCGCTCCTTTGGTGGACCATTGGAGAATGGGTTAGAGGGACTGCTTTCTCCCTTTTTAGATATGGGCTGCACTGTTATGGCACCCACCTTTTCCAAGATGTTCATGCAGCAGCC
>JAZQUJ010000092.1:0-7566 GCA_045631245.1 Bianqueaceae bacterium | reverse complement strand
GATTTTGTGGATGGAAAAAGTTTATATAATCGTTGTCATTTGATTGGTTTTCAGTTGGCAGGTGAAAATGCCAACGAAAAAAACCTGATCACCGGTACACGATATATGAACACGATTGGTATGCTGCCCTTTGAAAATATGGTGGCCGACTACATTAAAGAAACCGACAACCATGTAATGTACCGCGTAACGCCTATCTATGACGGCGATAATCTGGTGGCCAGCGGAGTACAGATGGAAGGATACTCGGTTGAAGATGAGGGCGATGGTATCTATTTCAATGTGTATGTATATAATGTACAGCCAGGAGTGGAGATCGACTACGCCACGGGCGAAAATCAAGAGGAACAGTGATGCAGTATAAGAAAATTGCGTATATTACCGGAGCGGAAATTGCAGAGGATTTGGACCTTTCTAAGGTGACTCATGTGAATTATGCCTTTGGTTGGGTGAAGGAAGATGAAATTCAGGTGGCGCATCCAGAGGCGTTGTATCGATTAAGAGAAGTAACAAGAAAGCAGAACGTGAAACTGCTGCTTTCGCTGCAGCAAAGGGGTGGCCTTTGGTTCTGCTTGCGCAGTAAAACAGCTGAAGGGAGAGCTTTGATGGCGCAGCAGGCGAGAGAGCTGTTGGATCGATACGAACTGGATGGTATTGATGTGGACTGGGAATATCCGGGCATCAATATTGCGACCGGAGAACACACCTGTGATACCTGTATTACGGATTTTGTGGATCTACTGGGAGAGATGCGCGGCTTATTGCCGGATAAGCTGTTGACCTTTGCCTGCCCGGCAGTACCGGATCTGTGGGAGCATACCGACTATGAAAAAGCGGCTCCCTTATTGGACTATATCAATGTGATGGGATACGATTATAACTGGTCTACATTGGGCAGCAGTCATCAGTCCAATCTATTTCCGGGTAGTGTTGGTTTGGGGGATCATGCGCAGTGTAGCGCTGAGGCTTTGAAACAGCTGATGGAGCGGGGAGTTCCTGCTGAAAAACTCAATTTGGGCGTTCCTTTTTATGGTTATGTAAGTGGGAAGGGCGCATCCGGATTTTTGACATATGGGCAGATCGAGAAGCTTTTAGAATCCGGAGAGTGTGACTATGGATTCGATGAAAGTGCAAAACAGTCGTACCTGATTAAAGATGGAGAATTTTACTGTTGCTACGATTCACCGGAAGCCATTGCGGCTAAAGGCGCTTATGTAAAGGAAAATGGCTTTGGCGGCCTCATGTACTGGACCTATAATCAAGATGATGCAAAAGGAAGTTTGCGCAGTGCAGTTTATGAAGCATTGCAGTAAAATTTGACTTGACAGAACAGGTTTAGAACCGTATGATAGTACAGTCGGCCAAAAGAAATCTTACATATGGGGCCGATCATTGGAGGATAAAAAATGGTATATGCATTGTTGGTCGCCTGTATTGTTTTTATGGCAATGCAGACGTTTTCACTTCGCTATTTGAAGGCGGAGAATATTCGTCAGAATTTGTTGGCGAATGGTTTATTTTCGGCTCTGATCGCCATTGCATTTGTAGCCTTTGTTGCAGTGAAAGGCATGGCGGTGAGTGCAACTACGATTCTGTTTGGATCGTTGTTTGGTTTTGGCTTTATTGCTACTGTTTCGGTGTATTACTATGCCATGCAGAGCGGTCCTTTATCATATACAACGTTTTTCTTTTCAGCCAGCATGATCGTACCGGTTATTATTGGCCTGTTTGCTTGGAATGAGAGCCT
The DNA here is from genome assembly GCA_045631245.1 of Bianqueaceae bacterium. Taxonomy (GTDB): domain Bacteria; phylum Bacillota; class Clostridia; order Lachnospirales; family Bianqueaceae; genus CALWPV01. The sequence goes on along the minus strand of JAZQUJ010000092.1, from coordinate 5,819 downwards.
GAAGCTGACACAGGGCGTGGGTATTGCTATGTTTATGGCTGCCTTCTACTGCATTAGTGTATTGGGTGGTGAAAAGGGCGGCAAGGTCAATATGCGCTGGATCATTCTTTGCTTTGCGACCTGGTTGCTGAATGGTTTGATCGGTGTAGTTGCGAAGCAACAGCAGATTACCATGCAAGGCACTGAATATGTACAGATGATGATGATGTCCTTTGTATCCGCTACAGTGTTTGCGCTGGTTGCGGCTGTAATCTTCTTTGTGATGGATGCGAAGAAAGAGAAGAAGGCGGTGGGTGCATTGGTGAAGGCGGATATGAGCCTGATGTGGGAAGGTAAGATCCCGCTATTGGGTGCTGCGTTAGGCAGTGGTATGGCGAATGTAATTATTACATATTTGGCATCTCGTTTGCCGAGCGGATATCTGTATCCCATTACCTTAGGTAGCGTAGTAGTGTTGGTAAGCCTGTTCTCCATTCTGGTGTTGAAGGAGAAACCCAGCAAACCCGGTTTGATCGGTATTTTGATCGGACTGGTTGCAATTGTAGTAACGAATTTATAAAAAAACTGCCTCGTCGCTGATGCTTGATCGCTAGGCGCTCCGAGGCAGTTTTTTATTTGGTTGATTTGTGGTCGAATTAACAGTTTCAATCCAGATAGACGGAAAGAAAAAAGGAGCTTCAAGCGCATACCACTGTAGCGCGATGAAGCTCCTTTTTGATATTAATCTTCGATGTGATATTTGTGAGTGTACTCGTTGTACTTCTGAGAGAAGTTTTCGCTGTCATGTTTAATGCCGGCCAGATATTTATGCATATCCAGAGCACCAAACTTAGAAATTTCGATGATACAACCGGCTACGTTAGAGCAGTGGTCAGATACACGCTCATAGCAGGTAAGCAGATCGTTCAGAACGAAACCAAGCTCAATAGTACATTCACCCTGCTGCAGACGAACCACATGGTGCAGTTTGATGCGGTCGATCAGATCGTCGATTGCCTGTTCCAGAGGTTCAACCTTGGCAGCTAGTTCGATGTCGTTGTTAGCGCAAGCTTCCTTGGTTTTGGTCAGGATATCGGTAAGAGCTGCCTGAAGGATATGAACTTCGTTCATAGCGGTTTCAGAGAAGGCGATTTTCTTTTCACGCAGTTCTTCAACAGCTTCCACAATGTTAACAGAGTGGTCGGAAATACGCTCAAGGTCACTGATCATATGAAGCAGCATGGTGATCTGACGGGAGTCTTTCTCATTCAGATCGGTGGCAGCGATTTTAACCAGATAACTTCCCAAAGCATCTTCATAGGTATCAACTTTGCCTTCCAGATCACGGATCTCGTCGGCCAACTTCGCATCATAATTTTCAAACAAACCGAAGGATTTGATCAAGCCGATGGTGGCGTCTTCGGCCATCATGGCGGTTACTTCGCTGGCGCGGGCAACAGCCACACCGGGGGTGGTGATCAAACGTTCATCCAGCAAGTTAACGGTTTCAACGTCTTCTTTGCGATCGGGAAGAACCAAGGTAGCAAGTTTAGCAAGCTGTTTGTAGAAGGGACCGATCAGAGCAACGGAAATGATTTTGAAGATGGTATGTACACCGGCTACGCCCCACATGCCAATGGTTTCTTCTACAAAGGCGAAGTTCACAAAAGAGTTGATCAGGTAGAACAAACTTAAAACAACAATTACACCAATGATATTAAAGAACAGGTGCACCAGAGCAGCACGTTTACCATTACGGGTAGCGCTGATGGAAGAGATCAAAGCAGTTACACAGGTACCGATGTTCTGACCCATTACGATCGGAATGGCAGCACCGTAGGTGATGGCACCGGTTACAGTCAAGGACTGCAGAATACCGACGGAAGCAGAAGAGGACTGTACAATAGCGGTCAAGATGGTACCAGCCAGAATACCCAGGATCGGGTTCTCAAACATGATCAGGATGTTGCGGAAGCTTTCATCTTTAGCAAGACCGCCAACAGCACCGGACATCATGTCCATGCCGACCATAAGAACGGCAAAGCCAAGCAGAATGGAACCAATATCTTTCTTACGGCCTCTCTTAACAAACATGATCAGGCAGATACCGATGACAGCCAAAATAGGCATCCAGGAATCGGGTTTCAGCCATTTGATGATGCTAAGAGCGGTTGCACCGCCGCTGCCCAAACCGGACAAACCGGTCAACCAGGAAGTAACAGCAGTACCCACGTTGGCACCCATGATAACGCCAACTGCCTGCAGCAGCGTCATGGTACCGGAGTTTACGAAACCAACAACCATAACGGTGGTGGCGGAAGAAGACTGGATTACAGCGGTAACACCGAGACCCAGCAGGAATCCTTTAACAGGATTAGAGGTCATTTTTCCCAAAATTGTTTTCAGGCTGGAGCCTGCGCTTTTCTTCAGGGCATCGCCCATAACTTCCATACCATACAGGAAGAGTGACAAGCCGCATAAAAGCGATAAGACATCAAAAATGCTCATAGTAATAATCCTTTCCTATGTTATTTTGTGAGCACAAAAAATGTCGGCAAACTATGTGAATTTGCGACAAAGCGAGAGAATTTGACATATAAATCCAAAATCTCTCATAATCATTGTATCGCATTTAAATGGCAACGTCAATCGAAATATTAAACAAAGTTAAGAACAGGTAAAGATGATGTAAATTCAAAAGTGCATGAAAATACTTGCAATCCTAATCTGATTGTGATATGATCTCGAGCAATTATTATATTTTGGAAAGCGAGGTTTTTTGATGTTAAAAGCAACGTGTATTGTGGGCAGTGCCAGAGCAAATGGCAGCTGCAATTATCTGGTGGATTCTGTAATTAGAGGAATGCAGGAAAGTGGTATTGAAACGAAAAAATATTGCATTGGTGAAATGAAGATTCAGTATTGCTGCGGACAGAAAAAGTGCTATACTGATGGTAAGTGTGTATATAATGATGATGTAAAGCAGATCGTAGAGGATATGATCGAGTCGGACATTGTGGTCATGGCGGCTCCCTCCTATTGGGCCGGTGTGCCGGGACAGCTGAAGGTATTCTTTGATCGCTGTACGCCCTATGGCGATACGGATCCCAATTTGAAGAAAACCAAAAAGGGAATTGCCATTGCAGTTCGAGCCGGTGTTAGGGAGGCCGAAAACGAGTTAATTTTGGACTCTATCGATCACTATTTTGGACATATGGCCATTGAAACTGTGGAAAAGGTTTCCGTATGCCAAACAGATTCATTAGAAGATCTGCTGACCAAACATCAAGATAAGATCGAAGAAGTTTATTTATTAGGAAAGAAGATGGGCCAATATGCAAACTAATATTTATTTTGTGCGTCATGCAGAACCGGATTACGAAAACCATAATGATCGCCTACGCGATTTGACTGCTAAAGGTGCGGAGGATGCCAAAAAGCTGGCAGAATATTTTATGGATAAAAATATCGACATGGTTTTATCCAGCCCTTACCGCAGAGCGGTCAACACGGTGCAGCCCTTCGCTCGGGCGGTATTCATGCCGATCGTAGCAGTAGAGGATTTTCGCGAGCGTGCCGTTGCGGACGACTGGATCGCAGATTGGAATGAGTTTTCGAAAAAACAATGGGAAGATTTTGATTACAAGCTGCCCGGTGGTGAATCCTTGAATGAGGTTAAGGAGCGGGTGATCAGAGGCTTTGAAGGGGTGCTGGCACAATATAAAGGAAAGAACGTGGTTGTGGGTAGTCATGGAACGGCCTTGGCAGTATTGTTAAACTATTTGGATCCGTCGTTTGGCTATGAACAGTTTAAGGAAATGACGATGCCGTGGATCGTAAAGTTGACTTTTGAGGGCGAGAGTCTTGTGGATAAAAATATTATTGGAATAACAAAGTAAGAGTAAACAGTGTTTTTGTTTACAAAAAGTATGACTGATAGTATAATAAGGTAAAGAATTCTTGAGATTTCAAGAAAAGAAAGGATGAGGGGCATGAATTTAGCAAAAGTATCGGCAAATGGGCAAGTGACAATTCCTGTAGAAATCAGACGTCTTCTTGGGTTGAAATCGGGAGATAAAATACTTTTTTTCCAAAATGAAGATGGTGAAATTGTAATGGACAACGCATCGTCAAGAGCAATTTATAAAGCACAGAAAGCTTTTACAGGAGTTGCAGAAGAAATTGGTGTATATGGTGAGGAGGATGTACAGGATTTAGTCAATGAAGTAAGATATGGAAAGGAATGAGATTGTGCGAATATTGGTTGATACTAACATACTTATTTCAGCAATTTTCTTTCCAAATTCAAAAGTGGCTAAAACACTGTTGTATGTTGCCAATTTTCATTCGATGGTATTATGTGATCAAAATATCAGAGAATTGAGGGAAGTAATACAACGTAAACGACCTGAAAAATTAGCAGATATTGAAGTTTTTTTAGCGGAGTTATCGTTTGAATTGATTCCGGCGGTGTATTTTGTGGAAAAATTAATTCGTGATGCAAAAGATCAGCCGATTCTAAATGCAGCAATAGTTTCAGGGGTAGATTTGATTCTAACAGGGGACAAGGATTTTCTTAGTCTAAATATTGAGCAGCCAAGATGTCTTTCTGTAAGTCAGTTTTTAAGCGAGTATTCGATAAGTATAGAATAAGTGTTTCTTAATTAAATGAAGGGTGTGACCCAGGTTATTATTAGCTTGGATCACACCCTTATATTCATTTCTGTTTATATTGTAACAAGCCTTCGATTTTCAAAAAATTCGTTACATAATTATGATAAGTACCCAAAGTACTGTCATTTCCTATGCGTTTGGAAAAGGTGATATTTGTTTTACCTTTATACATTCTGGAGATTCGGCTATCCATTTTAGATTCCAGACAGTTCAAAAACTTCTCTCCCAGTTGGGTAATGGCACCACCAATGATCACATGGGTTACAGGATGCATAGTGAACATATTATTCAGTGCAGTGCAGAGAAGTTCAGCACGGTCTTCGATAAAGGTTTCGCTTTGTTGCTGGCCATTAACATAATCTCGGCACAGAGAATCAAAATCAAGCTGCGAATTAGCTAGTAGGGATCGGTAATCTTCGACAAGGGCTTCTTTGCAGAGATACCGTTCCAAGCAGCCGCGACTGCCGCAGCGGCAGGGCCGTCCATTATAATCGATACTCATATGCCCCAATTCACCGGCTCGCCAGGGACCGCAGGAGAAGATCTGTTTGTCGCGAATAATACCGGCGCCAACACCGTCGGAAACGTGAACATATACATAGTCAGAAAGGCTGGGATCGTATATTTGTTCCGCATAGGCAAAGCTGTCGGAACGATTTAGAGTCTGTACCGGTAGACCAGTCTGCTGCATCAAATGCTGCAAAAAGTCAGGAGGCGAGATTAAACCAAGGGAAGAAGAGGTGAAAACACCGTCTTCGCGAATATTACCGGGGAGCGAGAGCAGGAGCGCGGGTAAATGGAAATCTTCGTTTACAGATGCAAGGCTGCAAAGGAAAGGAGCACAAAATTCCTCTGATGTGGGCTGCCAAAGGGAATCAGCCTGATGATCGCGATAGGGGAAAGGATAAAAATTTTCCTGCACGATGGTCCCATAGGCATCATATAAGCAAAAATGGATCCCGTTGGTTTTGAGTTCGAAGGACGGAATATAAAACAGAGTAGGATTGACTCGAAGCAGTTTGCGAGGACGGCCACGATCAGCGGTCTCCAAAGTGCCGGTTTCTGTCAGAATACCCTTTTCGATTAGCTCATCCACCAAAGCGGATACAGAAGGAAAACTAAGACCCAGCTGTTTCGTAAGCTCAGCTCGGGAGATGCCGGCAAAG
>JAZQUJ010000091.1:0-6979 GCA_045631245.1 Bianqueaceae bacterium | reverse complement strand
GTAAGTCAGCTGGTTGTTGTTTTCAGCGCAATACTCAGCCCATTCAGCATCGTTCATGGTGTAAGTCATGTACTGAATACCACCGAAACCAATAACGCTGTTGATGAACTCGCTGCTGCCCAGTACTACACGATGAGAGTACAGAACGCAAGCGGTCTGAGCGTACAGAGGAATTGCATCATACTGCAGCAATACAGCTTTTTCCAGAGCAGCCAGGATGTCCAGACGAGTATCCATATCAGCAGTAGCATATGCGCCGTACATCAACTCAACATGCCATGCGTTGGTGCTCATGGTCAAATCTTCACCATTTACGTTGATGGTGATTTCATCGGTCATGGGATCGTAACCATACTCACCCTTGTAACCGGGATCCAAATAGCACTCCATCAGTGCATAGGGATCCAAATCGGAACCACCCCAAGAGGTCTCAGCCAGATCAACCAAACCGTTAGCCTGATTGCTGTACAGATCGGGGTCTTCCAACAATTTAACTTCTACGCGGCCTTCCAGTACGGTGCCTGCAACAGCAGCATCGATGGAGGTCTGCAGATAATCAACAGCCTTCTGATCAGAAGCATCGGAACCAAAGGTATGATATTCGATCATGATGGTATCAGTTTCAGCAATGTTGCCATCAGCCAGACACTGATCGTACGCAGCTACAAACAGCTGAGCTGCCTGCTCTTTGTCGTAACCGGTAATATCGGCTACATCATCAACGCCATAAACTTCCTTCAGTACATTCTGAGCCTGCTCGGTCTCACGGTATACACCGTTGTTTTCGGGATCGCTCAGATAAATGTCATTCAGCAGACCGAAAGCAGGAACAGAGCTTGCGGTGCAGCTTGCGGTATAGTCGCTACGATCCATACACAGAGAGATTGCCTTACGGAAATCTTTGTAGGACAGGATGGTACGATTCTGTCCTTCTTCCTCCAGAGCCTTCAGAGAATCGAAGTCGGAGTTGATGGTATAGTTGTAGGTATAGCTCTGAGGCAGATAGTAAACATAATCACTGGTGCCGTAGGTTTCCATATCTTCTTCAGCCAGAGTTACATTATCCAGCTGACCCTGCAGGAACATATTCAACTGAGTGGTATGCTCTTCGATTACCTGCAGCTCAATGTTAGTGGTCTGATACATACCTTCATGCTTACCATCGGTATAACCATACCATTTCTCGTTCTTTTCCAGCTTAACCATCTTATCTTCCTGATACTCAGTGATGATGTAAGGACCGCAAGAAGCAGCTTTGTCAGCAGAAGTGTTGTAGGAAGACTTGGTCAGGCCTTCAGCCTCAGTCTTGTTAGCTTCATACTTCTCTTCGTTCAGCAGGTACATCTGACCGTGATTGTAGTAGAAGTTGAACAGGCTTACAGGATTAGCGTAAACGAAGGTCATGGTGTAATCATCATTCTTGATGATACCAACCTGATCAAAGGTAACGCCTTCTTCGCCCTCGAAGTAAGCAGCAGCGTTAGCCAGTGCACCATTACCATTGTAGAAGTTGGATGCACGATAGTTCTGCATACCGGGATCCAAGAACTGAGTTACGGTGTAGATGTAATCATCTACGGTAATCTTGGTACCATCAGCCCAAGTGAAATCCTTACGGATGCTTACCTGATAAGCATAGCCTTCAGTTGCATCAGCAGGAACACCGTAAACTTCGTCGCCTGCATAGTCAGCAGTTACGTCTTTAGGAGCCTCAGTTGCAACTTCGGGCTCAATTACGTATCCGGTCTTGTCTTCGTTCATATTGAACTCATACAAGGGAGATGTGGTGTAACCAATGAGCGCAGCTTCACTGGAGAACAACCAATCAGTGGGGTTCCAGGTAGAAACCTGAGAGGTGGTGCCTCTGTAAGTATAGGTCGCATTATCGTCTGCTTTTTCCTTGCTGCCGCAGGCAACTACAGAAAGCATCATGGATGCGGCTAACAACAGAGCCATCAGTCTTTTGATGTTTTTCATCTTTTCTTCCTCCTAGGGAAAATTTATTTCGCACCTTTCAGTGCTGTATTACATATTACATTAAAGAAAAACTAAAATGTATAATAATACAAGAATGTTAACAGGATACCACAAAACGTCTCATAAATCAATTGTAAAGTATATACAATTTTGACATGAAAGTACCTATTTTATTGGGCATTTAGGGTACAAAATGCACAATATACATTTTTCTTTGAATAAATGCATAAAATTCTTTCATGCCCGTATTCTCTTTTTTAATGCGCATTTTTACTCAAATGCTCATTTTTATGCATTTTATTCACAATCCCCGATTATTTATTCAAAATACACCTTTTTCTTATATTTTCTCATCTCTCTTCCGCTTTCATCTCACAAATCCGCATAAATAAAGACTTCCCCCTACCCCGACAAAAAAATCTAAAAAAAATCAAAAAAAACTTCAAAAAAAGTGTTGACTTTCAAATAGACCTGTGATATTATAATACTCGTCCTTGCGAGAACGAAAGTTTCACAAGAGATCATCCGAGCGGATGTGGCGGAATTGGCAGACGCGCTAGATTCAGGTTCTAGTGGTAGCAATACCGTGGGGGTTCGAGTCCCTTCATCCGCACGAACAAAGCCGAGCATGAAAATGCTCGGTTTTTTGTTTTCAACCTTATATCAAACCCAAAAGAGTCTAACAAAGTGAACTCCGAGCATATCACTCGTTCTCCTTCACATCATCAGACTCTTTTTCATTTTTATTCTTTTGCTTTTTCAATCCTTGAATAGTAGAACACACCTGTCAAAATCAAAATACCACCTGTCACCTGCATCCAAGACGGCAGTTCCCCAAACAAACCCGCAGCCAGCACTGCCGCCACCACCGGTTCGCAAAGTTTAGAAGCCGAAACAAAAGAAGGCGAAAAGAATTTTAAGCACCAGCTGAAAATACTATGTCCAAGAATTGTCGAAAACACTGCTAAGAGAAGACCCATTGCAACCGGGCTCCATCCATATCCCAACATATCATTTCCCTGCACCATACAAACGATCACCAGGATCGCAGCACAGGCTGTATATACCAAATAAGTATACACAGCGGTCGAGGTATTTTCTCTCACCATTCTCCCAAGCAGCATATACACCGCTACTGCAACAGCTGCCACCAGTGCCAGCACATCACCGTATAAGTGGGATCCGCTTCCTGAATCCGCATAAGCGATCATCACACTTCCAATCAAAGTAATCAGAATCGCTCCGACGGCTTTAACAGAAATCTTTCCTTTCATAAACAGCCAATATCCAAGCGAAACCCATATTACTTCAGTACATACAATTACAGTAGAACTGGCTACCGAGGTATGCAACAGCGATTCAAACCAAACTACAAAATGAATCGCTAAAAACAATCCGCTTAAAACACTCAAAATTATCGTTCGTCTGCTACAACCTTTTAATTCTGCGCGTACACTTCTCTTTCCCAACACCACCGGCGTCATCAATATAACTGTCCAGAGCAATCTTGATGCCGCCGTCACAGCCGAGGGAGCTGCCGACCATTTCACAAATATCGACGACAGCGATATTCCGATCACTCCCACAACGATCATGATAAAGGGATTTTTTTCTAAAAACTTCATTATTTATACCCAAATGCCCCTAAAGCCAAACTCCTCCGGCTTCAGGGGCATTCTCTTTCGCATTAAATTTAATTAGTTCAAGTAACCCTCACGGCCCTTGATGTTAAATCTCTTTTCCAACTGATGCATCTGCTCATCGGTAATGGTGTTCACCAGAGGCAGGTGAGCGATCTTCATATAGATCTCTGCACCCTTCTCAGCAGTTTCGATCAAACCGAAGGTCTCATCCAGGTCCACACCAGCACCATAAATACCATGCTGAGCCCATACAACCAGACGAGCTGTCTGCATTTTTTCAGCAGTAGCCTCGCCGATCTCATTGGTACCGCACAGCATCCAAGGCAATACATTTACACCATCAGGGAAAACTACGATACACTCGGTACACATCTGCCACAGAGTACGAGTAAACTCTTTTTCATCCAGAGTATGTACATAGGTCATAGCCAGCAGATTAGCAGGATGGCAATGCATAACAACACGGTTAGCAGGATTCACTTTCAAACGGCTTACATGGCTCATCAGATGAGCAGGCAGCTCGGAAGTGAACTGACCGCCATCGCTATAGCCCCACAGCAGCTCAGCATTTTCGCCATCAGCAGCAATACGGAACAGACCCATATTACGAGCCGGATCATACTGAACATTCTTAAAATACTTACCGGTACCGGTCACGATAAAGTAGCGGCCAGCCAGTTCAGGAGCAGAGAAACCGGTGGGGATCACACGCAGCACATTGTTTACGTCCACATACTCAGCCACATCAGCTTCTTCCAGCATCCAACTTACATTACCACCATTACGCTCATCCCAGCCGTGGTTATACATATTAGTGATGGTACGAACCATCTCCACCATAAAAGGTGCAGTTAAAATATCTTTCATTTTCTTCCCTCCAAAACGTTTTTCTCATATTCCATAACAACATCGTACCAGCTACTGTCCGCCGGAACACCCTGACGGTTACAGTATTCGGTCCAAATATCGCTAAAGGGCATAGTCTTCATTTCTTCCATCATCATCAGGCGGCGAGTAAAATCAGCCTCATCCTGCATCTTCTTCATAGCCTCATGGGGCTGCAGCAGAGCCCACAACAGAGCCTTCTGCGCATTGCGGGTACCAATGACCCAAGCAGCAATACGGTTAATAGAAGCATCGAAGAAGTCCAGACCAATCAGAACCTTATCCAGAGCATCGTTACGAACGATCTCTTTCATGATTTCTTTCAGCTCATCATCCAGAACAACAACGTGATCGGAATCCCAGCGAACACCGCGGGTTACATGCAACGGAATTTTGTCAAAGAAAGCCAGCAGAGCCGGAATCTTATCGGATACCACCTCAGTGGGATGATAATGACCATTGTCCAGCAGATTATATACACCGGGACGGGTAGCTGCATAGCTCATATAGAACTCATTGGATCCAACGGTGTAGCTTTCGATACCAACCGCAAACACCTTGCTCTCTACACAGTCAATTACATTAGGAAGCTTTTCGGCAAAGATCTGATCCAAGCTATCCTTCAAACGCAGACGAGGAGTCAGTCGATCAGAGGGAACATCCTTAAATCCATCCGGGATCCATACGTTATTCAACACTTTATCGTTCAGCTCTTCACCGATCTTCTGGGCGATCTTACGGCATGCAATGCAATGATCGATCCAGAATTTACGCACCTTCTCATCGGGAGAAGAAAGGCTCAGGCCGTCCTTCATCATAGGATGACTAAACACAGTGGGGTTAAAATCGATACCAATACCGTTTTCTTTAGCAAACTCTACCCAGGGAGCGAAGTGTTTATATTCGATCTGATCACGATCCACCCATTCGCCCTTTTCAAAAATCGCATAGCAAGCATGCAGGTTGATTCTCTTCTTACCGGGAATCAAAGAGATCGCTTTCAAAAAGTCAGCCTTCAGCTCTTCGAAATTGCGAGCCTTACCCATATAATTACCGGTTACAGCCAGACCATCGCCTGCACCACCATCAGGATTATCAAAACCGGTTACATCATCACCCTGCCAACAGTGAATCGAAATCGGCTTAACTGCTGCCAGTTCCATGGCCTTTTCCACATCAATGCCATAAGCCTTGTACAGCTCTTTTGCACTTTCAAAACGTGTCATATATATATCCTCCTACAACGCGCCTGGCGCGAAAAACGTCGGTGCGAAATATTCTTTCCTAATTATACGCAAACGCAGTCAATATTTCAAGCCTCATATCGAGACAAGGGGAAGGAATCTCCGATCTTTTTACGACCTTCGTCCAAATCAGCCAGTTCCCCCAAAGCCATCTGCTGCATCAAAATATTACCCAGCGCTGCCGCTTCGATCGGTCCGGTAATTACCGGCTTGCCGGTTCTTTCTGCAGTCAAACGACATAACAGCTGATCCTGAATACCGCCGCCCACCATGTGGATGGCCTCCACATTTTGGCCGGTGATCTTTTCCATGGTTTCAATGCAGAGCTGATATTTATAAGTCAAGCCTTTATAAACGGCCGCTGCCATTTCACCCTGGGTCATAGGCTCACCCTGACCATGCTCAATACAGTAAGCCTTCACTTCTTTTTCCATGCTGTAGGGTGCGGTAAAGCGGTCTTCATCCGGATCGATCATAAAGGGACAGTCCATATTTTCCTTCGCCTGACGAATGATCTCCGGGAACTCAGTCTTCCACTCTTTACGCAGCTGCTGCAAAATCCACAGACCAGAAATATTTTTCAAGAAACGAATGGTACCGGTAGCGCCGCCTTCGTTGGTGAAGTTAACGCTTAGGGATGCCTCATTGATCATGGGCTCTTCCAGCTCCATACCCATCAAGGACCAGGTACCGCTGCTAATGAAAGCATGATGTTCACCGGTGTAGGGAATGCCGGCCACTGCAGAAGCCGTGTCATGGCTGCCAACCAGAGCCACCGGAACGGCCCCCAGACCGGTTTCCTGCTGAACAGACTCAAGCAGATGTCCCACAATCTGACCGGGCATACGTACTTCAGGCAGCAGTTCCTTCGGGAACCCAATGCCATTTAAAATTTCATCAGACCAATCTTTGGTCTTGGCATTCAGCAGCATCGAGGTGGAAGCAATGGTATATTCGCAGGCCATCTCTCCGGTGAGGAAGTAGGCCAGCAGATCCGGCATGAACAGCATCTTTTTGGCGGCCTGTACCACCTTCGGACGCTTTTGCAGATCATAATACAGCTGATAAGCAGTATTGAAGTTCATTTGCTGAAGGCCTGCTTCCTGATACATATCGGCAAAGTCCATAGGGCAGTTTTCCATAGCCCACTGATTTTTACTGTCACGGTAGCAATAAGGCAATCCCAGCAGTGCTCCATCCTCATCGATATAACCATAGTCTACACCCCAG
>JAZQUJ010000090.1:0-2461 GCA_045631245.1 Bianqueaceae bacterium | reverse complement strand
TATTAAGGCGGGTAAGATCAAAGAAATCAACGATATGCGTGACGAAACAGACCTGGGCGGCCTGAAGCTGACCATTGATCTGAAGCGTGGTGCTGACCCGGACAAGCTGATGCAAAAGCTGTTCCGCCTGACATCTTTGCAGGATAGCTTTCCCTGTAACTTCAATATCCTTATCGCCGGTATGCCTCGTGTGATGGGTGTTGGGGAGATTTTGGAGGAGTGGACTGCCTGGCGTACAGACTGCGTGAAGCGCCGTATTTTCTTCCAGATCCAAAAGAAGGAAGAACGCCTGCACCTGTTGAAAGGCTTGGAGCGTATCCTTTTGGATATCGATAAAGCCATTCGTATTATTCGGGAAACAGAGCTGGAGAGCGAAGTTATTCCCAACTTGATGATCGGATTCGGCATCGATGAGATTCAGGCAAACTATGTGGCTGAAATCAAGCTGCGTAATATCAACAAGGAGTATATTCTGAAGCAGACCAAGGCAATCGATGAGCTTGAAAAGGAGATTGCAGACCTGCAGGATACCTTGAAGAGCAGCCGCCGTCTGAAGAATGTGATCATTGATGAGTTGAAGAAGGTATCGGACAAGTTTGGTCAGGATCGAAAGACACAGATTATCTATGAAATGGCACAAATTGAACCGGAGGATGAGGAAGATGATACACCGGATTACCCGGTAACTCTCTTCATTTCTCGCGAAGGCTATCTCAAGAAGATCACAGCGCAAAGCTTGAGAATGTCCGGTGAGCAAAAGTTCAAAGAAGGGGATAGTCTGGCCTTTTCCAGAGAAACTAACAACAAGGCTGAACTGTTGGTATTTACCGATCAGCATCAGTGCTATAAGACAAAGCTGTCTGATTTTGAAGATAGTAAGGCATCCTTGCTTGGTGATTATTTGCCCCAGAAGCTGGGTATGGATCCCGGTGAGAATGTACTTCAGGTGATTTTGCCGGGAGATTATAAGGGCTTTATGATGTTCTTCTTTGAAAACGGTAAGGCTGCAAAAGTGCCGCTGAGTGCATATGAGACCAAGTCTAACCGCCGCAAACTGACCGGTGCATTTTCGGACAAGAGTCCTTTAAAGGCTGCGATGTCATTGGATACAGATGCGCAAATTGCGATCTATTCCACCGATGGCCGTGCTGCGGTTATTTCAACAGCACTGTTGCTGCCTAAGACCACACGTAATACCCAGGGTGTCAGCGTTATGAGCCTGAAGAAAAAGGCAAGTGTTGAGCGTGCGGTGCTTCTTGAGGAAAGCGGCATTGTGAATACCAGCCGTTACCGCTGCCGTAGTTTGCCCACTGCAGGCGCGCTGATCAAGGAAGAGGATTCTTCTGAGAAGCAGATCAGCTTTGATATGTAATTATACCTAATTGGAGGATCGTTATGGATTCAAAAAAACATACACTGTCGGTTTTCATTAAGACAGCAGTAGGAACGATCCTGTTCAGTATCGGATTTAATTTATTTCTTGTGCCCAATGCGTTAAATGCGGGCGGTCTGACAGGTCTTTCGATGGTGATCGCTCACCTGATCGGCTTTGATGGTATCGGTGTGATTACGGCACTGCTGAATTTGCCGCTGTTTGCTTTGGCAGGATTGAAAATCGGCAAAAAGTTCTTTTGGTACTCTTTGTTTGGAATGGCCTGTATGTCTGTTTCTATTGATATATTTTCAGTTCTTCCAACACCGGATGCAGAGCCGCTTATCGGCGCTATCTATGGCGGCATTATCGGAGGCCTTGGCCTTGGTATTGTCTTTTCCAGCGGCGCGACTACCGGCGGTACAGATATCATTGTCAGACTTTTAAAGCTTAAGTGGCGTGATGTTCCCATCGGTGTGATCAGCATTGTACTGGATATGATTGTCGCGATTCTGACCGGTGTGGTGTTTGGCAACATTGTGCTGTCGCTGTATAGTGGCATTGCGATATTTATTACCGGCAGAGTGATCGATGCGGTGGTATATCGGTTTGATTATTCCAAGGTTGCGCTGATCATCTCGAAAAATCACGAAAGCGTTGTTCGGGAGATCCACAGACGTTTAGACAGCGGTGCAACTTATTTGCACGGTGAAGGAACTTACACCAATGAAGAGGTGAAGGTTATTCTGACAGCCCTGAAACGGCAACAGCTGGCTGAACTGAAAGAATTGGTTGCGGGAATCGATCCGGATGCGTTTATTATTGTGCAGGAAGCGCACCAGGTTTTAGGTGAAGGATTCCGTAGGTATTCAAAGGACGAATTATAAGAAGGAGGGGCTCTGTGAAGCGGATTGTAGCATTTATGCTGCTTGTTAGCGTGCTTTTGGGTGGCTGCAGCACTTGGATGAATAAAGAATATATCTCCATAGAGCCCTATCTGGAAAAGAATGATGCGCATAATAATTCTCTTCCCGAGGCTGATTCTTATGTAAAATTGCGGGATGCGCTTGTCAGTATCGTTGAAAATGG
>JAZQUJ010000089.1:0-11960 GCA_045631245.1 Bianqueaceae bacterium | reverse complement strand
CCGCTACGGCATCAGCCCCCGCGAAGTAGGTGCTCACATGGACGAACTGCAGCAGACCCTCATGACCGACGACTGCTGGCTGCCCGGCCTGCGCCGCCGCATCAGCGACATCTGCCAAGCTGCCTCCCTGTACGCAAACTGCGAACAAGCCGAGAACCTGCGCAACGGCCACGACCGTCCCACCGACGAAAACGGCGACAACGGTTGTTATCTGCCCCTGGGCGAAACCGCCGAATACACCTTGGCTGAGCCCGCCTACGTGGAGTCGGTGCGCCTCGTCTTCGACAGCGATCTGGACCGAGCCACCATCACCGGCGGCATCGAATCCGTCAAGGATTGTCCCACCATCTGCAACCGCTCCGCGGACATGACACCTTATGAATTCCCCACCACCATGACCGATACCTTCGAGATCCTAGTGGACGGCGAAGTGTTGCATCGCATCACCGGCAACCGCCAGCGTTTGGTCACCCTGCCCATCGGCAAGACTGCTTCCCGCATCGCACTGCGACCTGTCAAGACCACCGGCGCAGCCGAAACCGCTCATGTATTCAGCTTTGACTTTGCATAACAAGACTTTAAAAATAAATTCCGATAGGACATCCTGAAAGGAGATCGCATTATGGCTCAATGGATCTGGTATTACGGCGACTTTGAAATCTATCATACTTTACAGCTCCACTCCCGCCGCCAGGAATACGGCGCGGACTATCCCGCTTTTTGGAGTATGTCAACACCCTATCCCATGGTGGAATTTACAAAAACCTTTGAAGCTGCAGAAGATGGCAGCTTTACGATCCACCTGCATGGCATCGGCTATGTACTGCTGGATGGCGTGCGCTTCCCGGAAAATGTGGAAGTACCCTTCACTAAAGGAACCCACACCGCTGTGATCCGTGTAATGAACTACGGCGGCCTGCCCAGCGCCTATGTTGACAGCCCTCAGCTGCAGACCGATGGCACCTGGACTGCCACCCACGGCCTTTGCGAGCCCACTCCCGTAGGCTGCATTCCCTGCTATCCGTCATCCGCCGACAATCCGGAGATCTTCCCCTTTGCCTATGAGCGGATCGACTATGTAAGTAAAACCGAAACCGAGGGCGGCGTCCTCTACGATTTCGGTAAAGAAACCTTTGGTAAGGTGATCTTGAAGGACCTTAATCCTGAGAAAACCCTGGGCGTATTTTACGGCGAAAGCCGTGAAGAAGCCTTAGCCGATGAGAAACGCTGCTGCATTTGGGAATATGTAAATGGTCAGACCGAAATCGAGCTTGTGCCCCGCGCGTTCCGCTTCCTGCATCTGCGTGGTGAGGTACCGGCAGATCTGCAGCTGCATGCTCTGTATGAATATCTGCCGCTGGAGGAAAAAGGCCGCTTTGAATGTGACCGTCCCAATGTGAAGGATATTTGGCAGACCTGCGCTTATACCTTC
Source organism: Bianqueaceae bacterium (assembly GCA_045631245.1). Taxonomy (GTDB): domain Bacteria; phylum Bacillota; class Clostridia; order Lachnospirales; family Bianqueaceae; genus CALWPV01. The sequence continues at coordinate 10,528 of JAZQUJ010000089.1, read as the reverse complement.
CATTTGTGCTCCCGCGAGTTTTTCATCGATGGCATTAAGCGTGACCGCTGGGTTTGGGGCGGCGATGCCCGTCAGTCCTTCATGATCAGCAATTATATTTTTGCGGACCGTGAGATCGCTAAGCGCACCATTTTGTCCATGCTGCCTAAGGCCTATCCGGTGCAGCATGTGAACACCATCAATGATTATTCCATGTATACCATCATCAGTGCCTGGGAGTATTACGAGACCTTCGGCGATGTGGATTTCATTCGTTTCATTTGGCCGCGGCTGTCGAATCTGTATGATTTTATCGATACCCGCCTCAGCGAGGAGGGGCTGGTGATCCAACAGCCCGGCGACTGGATCTTCATCGACTGGGCTGAGATGGATAAGGAGGGCCCCATCGCTGCTGAACAGATCCTGCTGTGGCAGACCGAGGTTTGTATGGATCGTCTGCAGCGCCTATTAGGTCAGGAAGATGCGACTCACCTGCAAAAGGCCGAGCACTTGAAAGCTTTGATCATGGATCGTTACTGGTCCGCCGATCGTACTGCTTTTGTGGATTCCTACACCTCCGGTACCGGTTTTATTTCCCGCCATGCCAATATTTTCGCTATGCTTTTTGATTTTGTGGATGAGGCTACCCAGCAGCTGATCTATCAAAATATTCTAAAGAACGATGCGATCCCGCCCATTGTAACGCCTTACTTCAAATTGTATGAACTGATGGCTCTGTGTAAGGCCGGCGATCTGGAATATGCCCAGAATATGCTGGATTCTTATTGGGGTGCTATGCTGGATCTGGGTGCCACCACCATTTGGGAGCAGTATGATCCTTCCGAGAGCATTCCCGCTCACTATGGCATGTACGGTGCGCCCTATCAAAAATCCCTATGTCATGCCTGGTCCAGCGGTCCCATCTACTTCCTGGGTCGCTACTGTCTGGGTGTTTACCCCACCGCTCCGGCTTATGAAACCTATGCCATCAAGCCTCAGGCCGGTATCTATCAGTCCTTCAAGGGTGATGTACCCACCGAAAAGGGTAACATTCATGTGGAATATGAAAATGGAACCGTTTCCGTTATGTCGGAACTGGAAGGCGGCGTGCTGATTGTTGGCGGTCAGGAGTATGCCATCGAGAAGGATGTTCTGCTGAAGGTAGAAGCTGAAATTTAATTTTGTGATCAAACTAAAAAAGACGTCTGATTGAGTTTTTCTCTCAGTCAGACGTCTTCTTTATTCTATGCTATTTTATTCTTCGTAGCAATCGTAAGCCATCAGTGTGTACTTACCGATCTGGTACAGCAGCTTTTCTGCCTCGATGCGCAGACCCAGCGGCACCTTGCGAAGTCTCTCTTCGCCCTCGCAGGCACGGCGTTTACTCGCTGCAGAGAAGGGATTTCCTGCTTCAAAGGTAAAGTAACCCTGATAATCGATCGCCAGCAGACCCTGCATCAGAGAATCCAGACTCATATTTCCTGTAAAGGGTGTCATGTGATTGTCACGATCGCCCATGTTATCCTGCACGTGGATGGCCTTTACATGGCTGCCCAAAATTTTCAGACCCTCTGCCTGGGACTGTTCCTGCATGTTGTTGTGACCGGCATCCCAAACTGCCTGAAACAGCGGATGATTCACACACTCGATCTGCGCCAGCAGATCCGTTGCGTTGTCGATCCAGTACAGATTCTCTTTATTCATCTTATTGAAGTTTTCCACCAGCACCATTACATTCACACGCTCAGCTGCTTCCAGCAATGGCATGAAAAACTCTTTATTGCAGGCGAAGGTTTCTTCCTTCGACAAACCCACACGATAACCGGAGTGCACCACCACGCTGGGAATGCCCAAAATCGCACAAGCCTCGATACAGCGAATATTATCGGCAATAAACTGCTTGTATTCCTCCGGGTCCTCCGTCAGCGGACGTCCCATAGGTGCATGGGACTGCACAAACTTAACGCCCAGCTCATCAGCCTGACGCTTCAGGTCTGTCGCATATTCTTCCCAGTTTTCACCAAACACACCGGTCCGCTCCGGATAATCCATGCCAAAATTGTAGTCCATATGGCGAAAACCCGCCTCGTAAATATAGCGCATCGCCTCTGCCTGATCATTGGTGTAGGCAGAAAAATCACCTGTTGTAGTTGCGATTTTCATAGGGAACCTCCTTAAAATCTATGTGTATAGTCTGCGCCATGGGCGCAAAAGGACGAAATGTATTACTTGACCAAATTGTATCACAGCTTTTAAAGATGCGCAATGGCTGGACAAGAAGAACAAGCAGTAACAAAAAAACCGGAGGGTAGCCGCCCTCCGGTTTTTCCATCCAATGGAATTGGATCTTCTATGTCTTTGATGTCTAAAATTATACCATTTCATATCTCCTCTGTCAATGCCGCTCTTTTTACCAAATGTTTACATCCCTTCTCCTCTTCTTATGTTATACTTAACTCAAAAATAGATAAAGGAGGACAACTCCATGAGAAAAACTGCATTCCTACTATCCTTATTCACGCTGCTTCTTACTTTATGTGCCTGCGGCGGTGATGTTTCCCAGGTAAACGTCACAATTCCCACTGATTCTTCGCTATATTCCACCGATGAAATCAAGGATGCCATTGATGTCGCAATGGATTACTTCAAAAAAGAATTTGATGGCTGCACCTTGACCGAGATCACCTACGCCGGTGATGAGACCTCCGCTGACTTTGCGGAATGGGCCCAGCGAATCGATGGTGACGATGTGATCGTTCTGATCTCTTCCTTTGATGTGGGCGATTCCGGTGGTGACGGTTCCTTGAATCCAAACAGCACCTACACCAAGTGGATGTGGATCATGGCACGCCAAGAAGGTGGAAAGTGGCAGCATGTAGACCATGGCTATTGATCATAATACTAAATTCAAAAACCGGAGGGCGGCCACCCTCCGTTTTTTCCATCCACCGGAAATAGATTTTTCACAACATTTATAATCCAATTATATCATTTCATATCTCACCTGTCAATGCCGCTCTTTTTTTGCATCCTTATTCCAACATCCGAATCTGCCAGAACGCCACCGTCTGCCGCTTCCATGTATAAGAAATAAACACATCATTTCCTTTCGCCACAATGGCTGGGTAGGAAAACTCAGCCCGTTCTTCATTATACTCACAGGGCAGATGATCCAGAATATTCGGCTGTCCCCAGGTCTTGCCGTTATCGTCCGACACGGCAAACACAATGGGGGTACGGGCTGCCCAGTTACCGGAAACAGGATTATACACCAGCACCAGACGGCCATTTTCCATCCTCACCAGATCGATACCGCAGTTATTATTCGGAAGCTCCGTCTGCTGCGCAGCGCTCCAGCTGCGCCCGCCATCGAGTGAGTCACTGCGATAAATACATCCCTCGCTGCTGCGCATGAGCATATGCACGATATGATCGTCATCTTCCCACAACGTGGGCTGAATAATGCCGCGGCGCAGCTCAGTATTGTTGCCACCGGGAATGTTAAGTTCAAGGGGCACGTTTTCGCTGCGGGTCCAGGTCAGGCCTCCGTCCTCGGAACGGTCAGTAAAGCAATCCCATGAGCCTTCTTCCGTGGAAGAGGGAGCCAGAATCGCACCGTCACTCAGGCGGATGCACTTATTTTTTACCGGGCCGCGGCCGCCAAAGTCGCCGGGCACCAGTTCGCGTTCCTCGGTCCAGGTGCGTCCGCTGTCGAAGGACTCTTTCACCATGGTCTGCCAGCGGGGAATCTCCTGACCCACTTTGTAGAACAAAACTACGCGCTGGTTATCCACAAAAAGCACAGGATTCCAACAGGGAATACCCTCGCAGTCGGCGATGCACACCGGCGTGGTCCAGCCACCACGACCGTCGGACTTGGAAAACCAGATCGCCACATCGGCGGCCTTTTCGTGTTCGCCGCCAAACCAGGCAATGCCGGCACTGCCGTCGGGCAGGAATGCGATGGTGGAGGCGTGACACTGCTTGAACTGCGCCTCCGGCTGGAAAATATGCTGATGCTGAATGACCTGATACTTCATAAACGTCCTCCTCGAATTCGTTTCATCACATCGTTGCCGCCGCGTCCAAAATAATCGTGCAGCCGGCAGTACTCGGCATATAGCTGATCATACACTGCCTTATGTGCCTCGCAGGGCTCATAGGTCACTTCCACTCCGGCCGCCATGGCGGCAATCGCTGAGCGAAGGTCATCGTAACCACCAAAGCCGGATCCGGCAGCGGCAGCCCCCATGATGGCGGCGCCAAGGGCCCCGCCCTGGTCGGTGCCCATCACCTTCACAGGCATTTGCAATATATCGGCATAAATCTGCATCATCAGCGGATTCTTTCGGCTGATACCACCGGAAGCTCGAAATTCAGTAATCGGAATGCCATGCTTTCGGTAATGCTCCACGATCATCCTTGCTCCAAAAGCTGCCGCTTCCATCAGACTGCGGTAGATCTCTTCCGGTTTGGTCTGCAGGGTCATGCCTAAAATCATGCCGCTTAAGTTACTGTCCGCCAGTAAACTGCGGTTTCCGTTCCACCAATCCAAAGCCAGCAGACCGCTCTCGCCGGGTTTTAACTTTCCGGCCAGCATAGTCAAATACTGATGTCGGGAAAGCCCCAGTTCCTTAGCCTTTGCCTCATATCGCGCCGGCATCATATGATCTACCAGCCAACCCAGCATATCGCCCACGCAGCTTTGACCTGCTTCGTAACCATAAAAACCGGGGATCAAACCATCCTCCACGGTGCCGCAGGTACCGGGCACATCGGTGTAGGTTTCACCCAGGGTCATATAACAGGCCGATGTTCCGATAATGCCCATCATAGGGCCGGGCTCGGTAATCCCACAGGACATGATGGCCACATGACCATCCACCATACCGGTGGATACGGCAATGCCGGGGTTCAAACCAAGCTTCTGAGCCCATTCTTCGGTGAGCTCACCCGCCTTGCTGCCCACTGTCAGCACAGGTGCCGCACATTTTTCATCAATTACATGACGCAGCCTCTCATCCAGAGCAGCAAAATATTCCTCCGACGGATAACCGCTTTGTTTCTGGTAAAAACTTTTATATCCTGCGGTGCAGCTGTTTTGCGTATATTCACCCGTCAACTGCCACACTAACCAGTCACCCGCTTCTACCCATCGATCCATGGCCTCATAAATATGAGGTGCTTCCTTTAACACTTGCCATAGCCGTGGAAGCGACCATTCGCTGAAGATTTTTCCGCCGTAGGCGGCTAGCCAGGGCTCATTACGCTCCAAGGCGATGCGGGTCATTTCATCGGCTTCAGCCTGTGCGCCATGATGCTTCCACAGTTTCACATAGGCATGAGGTTCATGACTGTACTCCGCTTTCAAACACAGCGGCCAGCCATCACCATCCACAGGCATGGTGGTCGAAGCGGTAAAATCGGTGCCGATGGCAATAATATCCTCCTTTTTTACGCCGGAGGCGGCTACTGCCTGGGGTACAATATTGAGCAGCACATCCAGATAATCTGCAGGGTGCTGCAACGCCCAATCTTTTGGCAGGGGCGTTCCATCTGGCAGAGCGTCGGTCATGACGCCGTGGGGATACTCCTCCACAGCTGTGGCCAGTGTATGCCCGGTGCATACATCTACAATAATGGCGCGGGCTGACAGAGTTCCGTAGTCCACGCCGATTACATATTTTGCGTTCATAATCAAATTTCGTAGTCTTCTTCAAATTGCTGCCAGGGAATGTTCACTTCGGCACCATTGTTAATGATGTCATCGCAGTGCAGCAGCAACGGGAAGTCCTTGGCCTGCAGCTCGCCCAGCTCGATCTTGCGACGAATGGCAGCTGCCGCGCGGGTAGCGATGACTAAGGATTCAAGGGTCACACCATTTAGGGCAGCCTTGGCCTCTTCAAACTTCATACCACGGCCCAGCAAAGTACCGATCATACGAGTACGTCCTCCGTAGATGGTCACATACAGATCGCCGGCACCGAAGATAATGTTATCATCGTCCACGCCCAGATGCTTCAGAATGCGGCGCATCTCCTTCACGCTCTGGCCAAAAATTGCGGCCTGGGAGTTGTAATGTTGTTTGCCGCCAATGCCTTCCTTGCGCTCCGCCAAACCCACGGCCAACGATACACCCAGGGCGTAGGCATTTTTCATGGCAACAGCGCACTCGATACCCAGCACATCGGTGGACACGCTGATATGATAAAATTCCGTACGGAACATCTCACGCAGCTTGCGCAGGAGCTCGATGTCGTCACCGCAGAAACATACCGTGGTGGGATCCAGGTCCGCCAGCTCATAGCTGGTGCAGGGACCACCCACTGCATTCAAGGAAACCTTGCGGCCGTTCAGGTGCTGTTTGTAGTAGTCAAGGTAAGAAATCAGGGTACCATCTTCCAGATTGATCAGACCCTTGGTAATGGAAAGCAACGGAATCTCTTCGGGAATGATGGGCAGAATGTTTTCGCAGAACCAGTCCACACCAAAGCTGCTCACACCGCCGATGATCACATCGGTGCCCTTTAAAGCCTCATCCAGCTCTTCCAGCTGATAATACTTACAACCTTCCGGCAGATAGCGTTTCAAATTGATATGATAGTTGTCGATTCGCAGGCGGTCAATGATCTCACGATCTAGGTGTGTACCCACCAAACGCACTTCATGTCCATTATGTCTGGCGGGTACGCTCATGGCGCTGCCCATTTGGCCCGAGCCGATTACAGTAATAACGCTCATTGTTATACATTCCTTTCATCTTTCTAAGCTCAAATTACCGGAAGAACCGTAGGTTCTTCCCAAAGTTTGCAGAATGCGAACTTTTAGTCATGCAAGCCTCGTTCCTTCAGGAAGCGCAGGGTCTTGGCCGGATCGTTGGCGGTGATCAGCATGGCACCGTTGGCAACGGCCTGCTCGTAATTTTCCTCTTCATCGCCGGGATAATATACCCAGGGCTCTACACCGCTATTTGCAGTGTAATCAAAGTCAGCCTTGTCACGTACCGGCTGCTCCTTGGGTCCAAACAGACAAGCGCAATGCAGGTAGTCATAGGGATGACGCTCCATCTTTCCTTTCAAAAGGTCAAAGGGGAAGTAGCCGTGCAGGCGATATTTATGGTCATACTTCTTATCGATGTATTCCAGCAGCTGACCATTCCAGCAATTGATCCAAATACGGTCGCTCATGTTATACTGTTCCAGCAAAGCAATGGACTTGTCCGCAGAAGTATACGCCCAGTCTTCATCCCCTTCGGTGGGATAGTCTTTCAGCTCTACATTCACCGTCATTTCCGGATAGTCTTTTAACAATTCCAGAAATTCAATAAAGGTGGGCACCTGTGTTCCTGCAAACTCCTCACCCTTCCAGCTGCCTGCGTCTAACTTGCGAATCTCCTCCAAAGTGAAATCACGTACCAGACCGGTTCCGTTGGTGGTACGATCCACTTTGTGGTCATGCATCATAATGATCTCACCATCTTTGGTCATGTGCAGATCGATCTCCAGCTGATCCACATTCAGCTTCAGGGCTTCTTTAAAACCAAGAATCGTGTTCTCGGGAAAATATTTAGAATTGCCGCGGTGTGCTGCCACGCGGACTTTGTTTTTATATGTGTCCATAAGAGGACCTCCTTGTTTTTTTCTTTACCTAACTATACTTCTAATTAATAAACTTTGCAATACCTTTTCATTCTGCAAATTTTGAATACATTGCATTATTTCGGGCAAGTAAGTATACACAATATTGATTCATGCTGATTCCTTCTTTTTTTGAGTTCAAGACTAATTCTTTGTGCAAGCTTTTCGGTAATCTCAATTTAAATTGACCTGAATAGCTCTCCAAATCGTCTGGTTCATTGATCAGAATGCCCTCTTCAATTGCCGCTTCCAGCCAAGCCTTCTTTGCATCCTGAGCATTTGCAATTGCACCATCAATTGTTTCACCACACGAAAAACACCCTGGCAAATCTGGAAATGAAACAACAAATCCACCTTCATCCATATCGGGTATAATTTCCATTTTATAGGGAAGACCTAGATATTCTTCAATCGTTCTCATGATTTTCCTCCTGCTCTACAACCTCTTTTACCATTTCTACATAAACTTTTTTTATAGGTTCATGTTTGGGTATTGTAATTGGGGATCGACCTTTTTTCCTAAAAGTGTAATGGCTGCTACCACTTCTCGGTCCTTTCATTTCATACCCATAATTTTCCAATACTTTTCTTAGTTCCTCAAGTCGTAAATCTTTTGATAATAACAAAATTCTCTGAAGTAACTTTTCCCATTGAGACATAGTCTTTCCTTCTCCTTATATTATATGTGGTGTCGTATATGGTGTCAACTCATTTATAATAATACTTATTTTAATTCATTATATCTTTTTACGTTCAGTTTTGGTAAACTAGCAGTTGACCTTTTCGTTTTCTATTTCTTCACCTTCGACCTCTCATATTAGTTCAACATGATATTTTGCGCACAAAAAACCCTGCCAAGGCATCACACCTCAGCAGGGTTCGTTCAATTATTTCTTTGTTCTGTACTAATTCAGTACATTACGGAGTCTCTTTCTCTACATTACGGTATTTGATCAGCGCAATGATCGTTGTAACCATGGCCAGCAGTTCGGCAAACATGGAAGTGGAACCCAGTACCAGATAGTAAATGAAGAACAGGGTCACATTCACCAGCAACAAATAACGGGTCTTTTGCTCATCTCTTTCAAAGGCAGCAACCATGTTGAATACCGCACCAACAATGACAAGCAGATCCAGCGCAGTCTTGTAACCCAAGATACCGCAGCCTACATACAGAATGAAAAAGATAATATTTTCGATCATCGTTACCGGTTTCTCATTCTTCACATGCCATAGGGAAAGGATCGTCTGGATCACGGCTACACCATTCAAAAATACGGCAGAGGTCACCTGGCCAATGAAGATCAGATTCAGCGCCAGGAAGATGTTCACCAGCATGGTGGTCACCAGCATCTGCCATTTCTTTTTAAATAAGGGATTCACAAAGCATCCAACAAGAGCCAGAATACCCATGCCCTGTCCGATATAATACATCATAACGGTTTTCTCCAATCATGAAATCCGCGTGCGCGGGTTTTTATTTCTCAACTTCAAGCGGCACAAACTGGAAGGTTCTGCAGTCAACCAAACCGCGATTGGTCAATCGCAGCTCCGGCAGGCAGGCCAGCGGGATCAATGCCATAGTCATAAAGGGAGAAGGCATGCTGCAACCGATCTGAGCCCAGGCTGCTTCCAAAGCTTCTACCATTTCGCTCATTTCCTCAGCGGGTTTGTCGTTCATAAGACCTGCAATGGGTAGCGGCACTACGCCCAGCACCTTGCCGTTTTGTACAGCTACCATACCACCGCCGCACTCGATCAGAGTGTTGGCAGCCAGCGCCATATCTTCATCGTTAGTACCGATCACCAACAGGTTGTGGGCATCATGAGCCACGGTAGACGCCATAGCACCACATTCAATGCCAAAGCCCTTCACAAAACCAACACCCTTGGTACCGGTTTCATGATGACGCTCAAATACAACGGTCTTTAGAGTATCCTGCGCAGGATCCGACTCCAGATAACCGTTTTGAGCCTTCAAGGTAATAAATCTTTCAATAGAACCTACATGAGCAGGAATTACCTCAATGGCGCGTACAGTCACTTCTTCAGCAGATGCGGGAATCTTAAAGGTATCCGCGGTAATGGTCTCACCCACATGCATGGAATGGGTTGCCCACTCCGGATACTCATAGGGAGCCAGCTCTTTAGTCATAGCGCCATTCTCAGCCACCAGATCACCATCGATCCATACCTTGGTCACCTGCAGATCTTCCAAATTGTTCAGCAGTACCATGTCGGCACACTTGCCGGGGGTAATGCTGCCCAGCTCATGATCCATCTGGAAGCACTGTGCACAGTTGATGGTCACCATCTGAATGGCGGTCACTGCATCAATTCCTTCTTCCACTGCACGGCGTACGATATGATCCAAATGACCCTGAGCCAGCAGTGTATGAGGATGAGTATCATCGGAAATCAGCACAGCAAAGCGAGAATCCACTTCGTGATTCTTCACTGCCTTAGAAACTTCTTTCAAATCGTGCCAAGCGGAGCCCTCACGCAGCATCGCATACATACCCAAACGCATCTTGGCCAGCGCATCCTCCTCGCGGGTGGACTCGTGGCAGCAGCGGATACCGGCTGCAATATAGGCATTCAAACCCTTGCCGGTCTCGGGCAGGGAATAATGACCGGTTACGATCTTGCCGGCCTTCAAAGTGTTGCCGGTAATGCCATGGGCATGATCGGTGGAGCCCAGAACGCCGGGGAAGTTCATCATTTCACCCAGACCTACGCACTCATCCCACTTCATGATTTCCTCAATTTCGGCAGGACCCACGAAGGAACCGGTGTCCTCGAAGCCGGGAACAGCAGGTACACAGGACGGTGTGGTCAGCATAGCTTTCAAAGGAGTACGCTTAGCATCCTCCAACATTGCCTTAATACCGCGCATGCCCAACACATTATAA
>JAZQUJ010000088.1:0-5192 GCA_045631245.1 Bianqueaceae bacterium | reverse complement strand
CCCCCACGCGGCCACCATCGGCATGGGTGACAGCGACAACGACACCGCCATGATCAAGGCCGCAGCGCTGGGTCTGGTTATGGATAATGCGCCGGCTACTCTTAAGGAAATCGCCGACCGCGTCATCTGCAACAACGATGAACATGCTGTGGCGTATGTGATGAGGGAGTATTTTTGATACTATAGAAACTCAGAGTAACAATTGCTAAATTCATCTATCAATGTTGATTTTGCTATTGGCTGATGGTATACATATAGCACATTAAAAGAATAAGTACATCGAATTCCATTTTGATGCAAAAAACCGGAGGGCGGCCACCCTCCGGTTTTTGTTTTTAACGTCGCCTGTTCTGTTTTTCCAGCCATTTACATATAAAATTTCGGCGACATTACCAATGATTTTATGCGGTAAAATTAATATAACCGATTTCTCCCTTGCTCAAACTGCCCCTATTGTGATACAATAATGACAGTTTTCTATGTTCTGGAGGTTCTTATGATTTACTATTCTGATGAAAATATTGTAATCCGCGATCTGCAGGAATCCGATGCGCAGATCATCACCGATGAAGAGATCGCCCAGGGTTGGCATCAAACCATCGATAAATACTTGACCCGTTTGAAAGACCAGGCCGACGGCATTTCCATCAACTTGGTAGCTGAATACAAAGGCCAAGTTGCCGGTTATAACAACGTATACCCCGGCCGCAAAGCCGGCCCCTTCCAGCATGGCCTGTGGCCCGAGATCGTGGACTTCGGTGTACTGGAGAAATACCGCTGCAACGGCATCGGTACTAAACTAATGGATGTGGCCGAGGAAATCGCCGCTCGCTACGCTGATACCGTTTACTTGGGCGTTGGCTTGTACTGCAGCTACGGCGCTGCCCAGCGCATGTACAACAAGCGTGGTTACATTCTGGACGGCACCGGCGTTTGGTACAGCCGCGCGCAGTGCGATCCCTACGAGAACTACTGCGTAGATGATGATCTGATATTGTATTTGACCAAGAAACTTCGCTAAGCTGACTTTCCGAAAACCAAAGGCATCTTGAAAAACTGAATTGTTTCTCAAGATGCCTTTATTTTTATCTCTTATATTCCTGTCCGTTAATATTCTTTACCACCGCACCCGGTGCCATAGCCAAACGTCCGGTGCAGTCCACATTTTCCACAACGCATTCCGGTCCGATCACAATATTTTGGCCGTTCAGGTTATCTGCCCGAATACCATCCACGTCGATCTCAGTGGCCTCGATGGTGCCGATCTTAGGCAGATCTTTTCGCTCCTTGCGTCCAAAGCCAAACAAATTGTGGATGTGTTTATTTCTCTTTTCACAATGGATGATCACTTTATCGCCCACCACCTCTTCAGCGCTGAACACACCGTGACTTTCCACCAGATCTGCCGATACCTGCCCCTTTGCGTTCACTACGCCGTCGATCTTGACCTCATCGGCTTCCACATTGCCGTGAATGGTTACCACACCATCCACATCCACAGTCTTGGCGCGCAGCTTATCGTTCAAAGTCACAACACCATCGACCTTAACAAAACTCTTGCTATCCACCTTACCATTGATGGTCACCACGCCGTCCACGTCAAGGGAATCGACTTCCAAATCGCCGTTCGTATTGACTACACCATCGATCACAAGCTCCTCATATTTGCCGCCGCCCAGGCTGCTTACACCTTTAATCTTTGTAACTGCCATCTCAATTTCCTCCTCTATATTTTCTAAAAAGCGGATCTGCGATCGCGCTCCAGGGCTTTGGCTCCACTTCGATGCCCTCGCTCAGTGCAAGCCCCACCATGCCATTCACCTTCAAAATAAACACATGATACCGTCCGTCCACCTTCATCAAAGCAATCGAACCGCTATCTCCCTTTGGAATCGGCTTAGGCATTCTGCCCAGCAGGTCCCGCTTTTCCTCCGTCGTCGGGCCGGCGCAGCCGGCAATAAAGACGGCGGCTACCACATCGTCCCAGCCGATCGCATCCCGCTGCATCAGCTGCGGCAGACAGTCTCGCCACTCGGACGGCAGTTCTTCAATAGCCGCCAGCTCTTCGGGCGAAAGCCCGGGGCCTTTCTCACTGCCCTTGGTGAACATGTCAGCCAGCTGCTCCATGGAGTAGGCGTCCTTCAGCTGCAGGATGGTTTCCACGCGGCTGAGGATGGCCTCGCGGGGGAAGAAGGTTTCCTGGCCAGTATAGGAGGCTTTTTTGATGAACCATTCTTCGGGGATGAGACCCTGGCGTTTCCAACGGTAGAGCTGCCCGTAGGAGATGCCGGTTGTGGTCAACAGGTCTTTTTTTGATATTAAGCTCATAGTGTCCTCTTTTCTAAAACAACTTTTAGGTTGTTTTGTTCCTTGCGTCCAAAGAACAAATCTAATGTTGCGCGTAACATTGTTTTATGGCATTAATGTAACATAACATTGTTACGTTGTCAATAGCAATTATAGAAAACAGCCTAACGTATATATGTACGCTAAGCTGTTTTGTCCTCTTATTCAATCTTCAAAATCACCGGTTCCAGCGTATACGCCGGGGTATCCACGCAGATTTCACGGCGACCACTCGCCAACGAGTTCTGCCACTCGCAGTCCTCCCACTGACCCTCCGCCGTCAATCGCTGTATGCCATGCACGTCGCGGTCCACTACCAACGGAATCTCCTCCAACGGATCGAGACCGATGTTAAACACCGCCGTCATCAGACTGCCATCCTCCAGCGTACCCGCCTTCAGATACACCTCCGCATCTTCAGGATAATACACCGGCAGCTGGCCGCCAGCGGCCAAAAGTTGGAGTAACTGTTCTTTTCGTGACTCCGACAAGAATGAAAAAGCCTCTGTGTAATGGAACTTCGTGTTGGGCGTTCCGCAAAATACGACGCAGCGGCCGCCCAGTTCATTATCGAACACAGTCACACCGGGAAACAGCGGAATTTCATGTACGCCATCTTTCAAATGCATTACCGTAGACGCTGCCTCCACTGTATCGCTTTGCGGAATCAGATGCTGAATGCCGATCTGGGCGTTGGTCTTTTTTCCGTTGACGTGCAGCCGCTCAAAGGAAGGATGCTCTCCGTTCCAGGGCTGTACGTCAACACCGGTGTACGCCATGAAACCGCGGGCATTAATTTGACGTGCAGCTTCCGCCGATAGGAAACAAGAACCCTGCAGCATTTTCAAGATTTCTTCATCAGAAAAGGCATGCACCGCTGCATCATCTAAAAATACAGCTCCGCCGGGCGCAGATGAAAAGTAGATTGGAATTCCCATGCGTTCCAGCACACAGGCCGACCAGGCATCGGAGGGGCTGTACCAGCCCTCGTGTTTGAAACCGTAATCCGGCTTGACGGGCAGCGGTATGCGGCAGCCTTGCCACTTAATTTCCGGTACCAGTTTGGACAGATTCTCGTAGAAGCCTTTATTCTTTGCCAGCTTATTTCGATATGCTTTGCCGCTGCGCGGCTCAAAAGTGGACAGGCGGGTGATCCAGTGTTTGGCGCCGGCTGCGCCTTCCAGGATGGAGGCAGTGAAATGGGCGTGTAGAGATTGGGCGCCGGTGCTGTAGCGATTTTGTGGGCAGGTGTCGGTTTCGGCGAGGATGATGTCTACGTCACGGCGCAGGACCTCGCTTTGTTGGGCGGCGCGGTAGGCCACGCGGCTGAGCCAACGGGCACCCTCGGGGGTATAGTTACCATTGTTGATGCGTACCACAGTGGGGTTCCCTTGACCTGCCAGGATACGGGCGATTTCGCCGCCGAATTCGGTGGTGTGTCCCACGCTGCAGAAGATGCCGGGCAGGGACGGATCTACACTGTCGATGCCGGCTCGCATGGCTCGGGCTGCTGCTAGCAGGGATTGTCGCTGAGTTTCGATAAAGATCTCGGTGTAGCGGTCGCAGAGGGACGAATCGACCTCACGGCCTTCGGCATCTTTGCCGCCCCGCAGGATCTCAAACAGCTGCTCCCGGCTTAGGTCCGTCCTGGCGGCTTTATTGAAGGCCTCCATGTGCGCCGGACAGGCACAGCCCTTACCGGGACGATACATTAAGCGGAAATCATCGTCGATCATGATGACCTGTGGTTTTTGAGCAGCAATGGTGGCCAGTTGATTTTGAATGTAAGCCTGAAACCCCTGATCGGCGGGGCAGGCCACATAGGTGAGCTCGCCATCGGTGAGCTGTACCAGCCGTTGGAAGGGACTGAGCTGATTCAGGGCATAGCCATGGCCAATGGTGCACTGTACCAACACGCCGCAGCTAAGGCCCATCGCGGCCAGCTTCGTACTAAAACGGGCATACTTTTCACATTCGATGGTGGCCTTGTCGATCACCGACTCACCCTCCGGCACCAACTTGATCATAAACAGAGCACAGTCCGCCACTCCATTTTCATACTGCCAGCGGATATCTTCGCAAATTTCATCCACATGCTCAGTGTCCAGAGGCATGATGGTATATAAATGACTCATAGTTATTGACTCCTTTTATGACTTCACCACCACTCTTTACTGTTCTGTGACTTACTAATGTCGCCGGTGGTGAACTGCTTAAAAGTTCACCACCACTTTTAGCGCTTATGCGTCTTTTCCAAGGGATTGGTGGTGAAATATAGAAAAGTTCACCACCATTTCATGTTGTCATGCAGCTTCACAAAGGTATTGGTGGTGAACTTCACCACCGACGGCTCTGCAATCCCGCATAAACGCACTTTTCAGTGGTGAACACAGCAAACATACTTATAACAAACTCCCCCAGCTATCATCAAGTCGCCGGAGGAGCCAAAAATATTACCTATTGCACACAATATAAACACAGCCAGCCTCGGGCATGGACTCATGAACCTTAGCGATCGCCTGATCCGGCTCCTCCACCCCTAATTCCGACATCTTAACATAGCTAAACTCGCCGGTGCGGAACAAGGCAATACCCAAAAGATTTTCATCTGCCAAAAGTCCACGTACAGCCTGAATATCAGCCGTCAGCTGTTCCGTGGTAGATATACCATAAGCCTGCAGACCCAACAAAACCTTTTTGCCCTTTTCCAAAGCTCCCTCAGCCACCTTGGTGACCCAGGCCGAATCCTGATGATAGTCCAAGCTGTAGGTCATGGGCATAATAAAGTCCACCAAAGCAGACAAGTCCCCATAATTCTGACCGTAATGCAGATCCGCAAAGGCCAG
>JAZQUJ010000087.1:0-16864 GCA_045631245.1 Bianqueaceae bacterium | reverse complement strand
GCCAGGAAGCCGCCGCGCTGGGGCAGGGCGCCGCCGTGGAAGGTTTCAAAAGTAGTGGTCAGAGGCTGATTCAGCAGAGCAGCTGACTTAATGGTGTCGGCCTTGTTCCAGTCGCCATGGGGAATCAGGCAGTAAGAGAAGTGCTGAATGCCCTGATCGATATAGGAATAATCCTCATCTTCCCGCAGCTCGTAGGGATCATGATGAGCATATACCGGGCTGCGCAAAGCGGTAAGGGCAATGGTATTATCGTGGAAGTCCACGCTGTATTTGCTGTCATTGATCACGGAAAGACCGATGCTGCGACCGCCACAGCAAGCGCAATCGCCTGCGGGCGTTACTCCGGAAATGTCTGCCCACTGCTGCATGGGCTCTTCCTTGCCGTCCATCTTCTTATTTAAATGACCGAAGGGAATTTCAACAGCAGCTTGACCATCGGCCACATTCACCGGGAACTCCAGCTTCAGAGCGCGGCGTTTCTCCTGCCAGTTCACTGTGGTATCCACATGGAGCTGTGCCTCACCGGCGTACAAGGAATACACTTGAGTCAGGGTAGAGTCGCCGTAGGAAGAACGTACCTTCAAACAGGTACGCACCGGACCGTGATCCATTACCTTAAATTGAGTCGCAGTAAAAGCGCCCTCGCGCTTGTCCAGACGCACCAGGGTGTGTCCCCAGGTGTCGCTGTCGCGGTCATCGATCACCGTGGCTGCGGTGGGAGCCGCCAGGATCTGCTGTTCAGTGCGGCGATCAAATATGGAAGCGATGCCGCCGGTGGCGGGATCAAATTCCACACGCAAATATTCGTTTTCCAAAACCAGATCTTCCAGCGGAGCCACAAAGGGATCGTTTACCGTTTCAGCGGTCAGGAAGTAGGTGGCATAACCCAGAGCCGGAACCTTGGCCCGGAAGGTGATACGGTTACGGCCATTCAGCTTACAGGAAGAGTCGATCTTCTGGGAAGGTACGCGGCGGCCTACGTGATCCTGCACCATGATGTCGCCTCGCACGGGGATGTTGGCAAAGGTGCCGGTCTCCACTTCCACGGGAGCCTCCACCGGCCAGGAATGGGGATTAAATACTACCACCGGCAGCTTGGTATCATCCAGAGGAATATTGATCTGGAAAGCCAGAGCACGCAGCGCCTGAGTCTGCACACGATCGGAAACAGAAACCACCTCGCCCAGCTGATTACGGGCATCGTAATAAGCCCGCTCCAGCCCGGTACCGGCCAAGGTATCGTGGAATTGATTGAACAAAAGCTGTTTCCACTGGGGCGTCAGGTCTTCGAAAGAGCGGCGCAGGCCCATTTTTTCCGCCAGCAGGCTCCACTTTTCAGCGGCCAACAGGCCGTTTTCGGCCCGGCGGTTCATGGCTTTAATGGTGGATTCGGCTGCGTAGCAGCCGGCAGCATGATGTTGCAGATCGCCTTCCACCACAGGAAGCTCGCAGCTTGCAATTTTATCGAAAAACGTATCGGGATCGCTGAAGGCGATGGTGCCGTCCGGTTTGCTGCTTTGCAGCTCCTGAATGGTTTTGATGTTGGCAATGGTGGGGCCGCCGCCGTGGTTGCCCACGCCGTAGAAGAACATGATGTCGTCCACGTCTGCGGGCAGCTGGGGTACGAATTCGTTTTCGAACTGCTCCACGCGTTCGGGAATGTTTTTATCGATGCAGTATCCGATGGGCAGACGGAAGGTGTTGACGCGGCTGCCGTCGGGGGACTGCCAGGCAAAGAGGCAGCCGGGCAGGTCGGGGTTTTCCTTGGCGCTGGGGCGCTGGAATACGTAGTTGTCCATGCCGGAGAGCTTTAAAATTTGAGGCAGCATGGCGTTGTGGCCGAAGCTGTCCACACAGTAACCGGTGCGGGCGGTGCGGCCAAATTTTTCCTTGAAGTAGGTCTGGCTGATCAGGGAGTGGCGGGCAAAGGCCTCGGCGCCGGGAATATTGCAGTCGGGTTGTACCCACCAACCGCCGACGATGACCCAGCGACCATTGTCCACGAATTTTTGAATGCGTTCAAATAAATAGGGGTTGCTTTCTTCGATCCATTCGTAAAACTGGGCGGAGCTGCAGGTGAACACGAAGTCCTCGAACTCCTCCAGTCGTTGCAGGGCAGAGAGCAGTGTAGCCTGATTTTCCTGATATCCTTCGCGCCAGTCCCAGAGCCAAACCGGGTCCAGATGCGCGTTACCGATCATGTGAAATGTTTTCATAATATCCTCCATATTGAAGCACCGGCGGTTTCGTGGCCGGGGCACTATACGTTGTTGTACTTTAACCCTATTATATTGTTTTCAAAGGTGGAAGTAAACAAAAATTTCTCTGTGAAATGCGACTATAAAGTAAATGAAGTTGGAAAAGTGTCAAAAATCATTATAAATAATAAGAAAAAGTGTCATTTTCTTTTCGGAAACCATTGCATAAATGTCCGATAGGTGGCATACTATAAGCATACAGGAGGTTCGGAGTTATGTTGCATAGAAAAATTGAGAAAAATATCATTGATTGGATTAAGAACAGTAAAAAGGCTTTGCTGATCGATGGCGCGCGACAGGTGGGTAAAACTTATATTATCAAAAAGGTTTTAGAAAAAGAGGGCTGTGAATATATCGAATTTAATCTCTTGAAAAATCAGGCGATTACTTCTCTGTTGGCAAAAAGTGAAACGGTTGATGATATGGTTACGAATCTTTCTCTTTTTGCTGACAAGCCTTTTAAAAAAGGCAAAACTTTTATTTTTTTCGATGAAATACAAGAATTCAAAGAACTGACAACTAAGATTAAATTTTGGGTGGATGAAGGATCCTTTCGTTATATATTCAGTGGTTCTCTTCTTGGCGTAGAACTAAAGAATATTAAGTCGGCCCCAGTTGGCTATTTGAAGACACATACTATGTTTCCCCTTGATTTTGAAGAGTTTTTACAAATATATAATTTTACCGAGGATCTTCGTTCATCGTTGTATCGTTCCTTTACTGAACGCAAACCTGTAAATGATACAGTTCATGAGAGAATGATGCAGATATTTAATTTGTATCTGAATGTTGGCGGTATGCCAGCTGCTGTGCAAAAGTTCAGTGAAACAAGAAGTTTGGAAGATGTTATATCAGAACATGATGATATTGTTGTTCAGTATAAAAAAGACTTTACTCATTATGAGGCAGAGGAAAAGAAACCATATTTGACACGAATTTATGATTTGATTCCTGCAGAGTTGAACAGCAGCAATAAACGTTTCAATTTCGCTGATCTCAAGAAGGGACTTCGTTATTCACGAAGTGAAGATAATTTCATTTGGCTGGAAAGAGCCGGTGTAGCGTTACCGGTATATAATGTTGCAGAACCGACCATTCCGTTATTGTTAAATGAAAAAAGTAGTCTTTTTAAGCTTTTTCTTTCGGATGTTGGAATATTGACGACATTATATGGCAGAGCCACAAAGATGCAGCTTCTGTCTGATAATCGGGATATTAACAACGGAGCCCTGTATGAGAATGCGGTTGCCCAGGAGTTAAGAGCGCACGGATTCAAATTATATTATTACAATAGTAAAAGATTCGGAGAGCTAGACTTTGTGATCGAATATATGGGTAGGGTTCTGCCAATAGAAGTAAAAAGTGGTAAGAGCTATCAAAGGCATTCGGCATTGAGCAATATAATGGAAATTTCAAATTATGCCATCAAAGAAGCCTTCATATTTTCTAATTTCAATGTTGCAGTTAAAGGCAATTTGGTATATTATCCAATTTATATGCTTATGTTTCTTGAAAATGAAGCGGTGACGTTCCCTGAGATAGTATTAGATGATTTGTCATCCCTTAGTTGATATTGTGAATATAACAAAGCCTAGCATGATACATTTGAAAGGAGATCAAAAAATGTCAATCGATAAAGTTCGTGCCTATTTTAAAACAGTAGGAATCGAGGACCGCATTCTGGAGTTCGATGTATCCAGCGCCACTGTGGAACTGGCGGCTCAGGCTTTAGGCTGTGAGGGCAAGCGCATTGCCAAAACCCTTTCCTTTAAAATAGGAGAGCAGCCGATCCTGATTGTGGCAGCCGGAGACGTCAAGGTGGACAATGCAAAATACAAAGCCCGCTTTGTGGCGAAGGCGAAGATGCTAACTCATGAGGAAGCAGCAGCTCTCATCGGCCACGCCGTAGGCGGGGTGTGTCCCTTTGCCGTCAATGAGGGAGTGACTGTGTATTTGGACGAGTCGTTAAAGCGGTTCGAAACGGTGTTTCCTGCCTGCGGCAGCAGCAATAGTGCCATTGAACTCACCATTGAGGAGTTAGAAAAGTACTCCGGTTTTGAAGCCTGGGTGGATGTGTGCAAAGGTTGGGAATAAAGGTATAATAAAGAGAGATCAATAAAAATCGCCCCAGAGCAGGGGCGATTTTTTGACTAATTTTGCATTTCAGTGACTTAAACGGGTGGTTAAAGCTTTTCGATTTCTACAAAATCATAAAGATATTGACGATTTACTTTTTCGCGGGCAATAAATGCAGAGAAGGCAGCTTTGTTGGATGCGGGGTAGTCCTCGTAAGGATTAGAGGTTTGGAAAATTGGATTATCATCTAATTCAATCCAGCCGTAAGGGTAAAGACTGAAATAGCGATTATCTTGAATGATAAGAAATCCGCCTGCATCGTCTTTGAAGTACTGTTCGTTGCCATCACGAATGGGTTTCAAGAGTGGATTATACTTTGCTTTTGCAGCGTTATATCTTTCCTGTTGTATCTCAGAATAGAGCTTCATGTCATCTTTATTGAAGGAGAAACTTTGTTTTGGCAAATAGGGGTGCGAAATGACACGGTGAGCGTTTTGAATCGCAGTATCTACGGCCTTGTTGAATTTTCTGTAATAATATTTTTGGGACTTTTTGATATACTGCTTGGTCCAATCAATATTATCACAATAGGTACATTCCCAAACATTATGTAACTTATCCGCAGCTTTTACGATGGTTGCCATGTGATTATCAAAAATTTTGGCTAGATATTCGGCTTCATCCATGCCTTTCGGGCGAGTGAGAAGTTTGACTGCCTGGCAAATATCTGGTCCGAAGAATAATACTTCCTCTTCGGTGGAATGGGTATCCTCTAAAATATCATGAAGCAGGGCGACAATTTGATAGCGCGTATCATAGCCGGAGTCTCGGACGATTTCGGCTACCTTCAGAGGGTGTAAAATATAGGGACTTCCGTCACGACGGGTTTGGTTTTCGTGTTTTTGGGCAACAAAAGCAACTGCCTTGGAGAATAAAACCGAATCATTCATAGGTGATATTTCCTCTTTTAAACGATAGTGTGAATGTAAACGAGTATACTATATTTTCTGTAATTTTGAAAGAGGAAAGGGTGTTCCTCAAACCAGATTTTCATCCGGCCGAGAAACACCCCCTAGAAGGATTATCCGGCTGTTTTGCCGGAGGGTGCAGTGAAGCACCGGATGACATCTCGCAAGAGAATTGCGATGAGTGCAAACCAACCCAGTACAAGGGAGATGCACAGCTTGATGCCAATACCCTGAAGCGACACCGCCTGGATGACCTTAGAGGCCCAGCGCCATCCGAAGGGGATGCCGGCGCACATGACGCCCAGGCCCATCGAGGCAGAACCGAAGTGGAAGACTTCGGAGCCTAGGGCAGATCCAAGGGCTACAAAAATAGCAGCCAGTACCAGGTCTTTGATGAGGGACATAATAGCGATTTTTTTCATGATAAATTCTCTCCTTTGAGTTTAATAATATTTTAAATTTTTGTTCGTGTTATGTCAGCCGCGTTTCGCTTGACTGTATGAACATTATAGCACAATACATAGGAATTTCCAGTGAACGAAATAATTGATTTTGTTCCTGTTGGCAATATTAAATTGGCTATTTATACTATTTTTAATATTGAAATAAAATAAAATTGTTCCTATATAAGAACAAAAAATGATCGTGAAGAAAAACGTTATTTCCTTGCAATATATATTGAAAACATATATAATAAGGAAAACAATGCGAGGAGATTGAAAAATGGACGAAAAAGAGCTGATTGAACTGGGCTTGATGGAAGATCCAGCAGATCCAGAAGGATTGAGGAAACCTTATTATGATGGCAATAAGCCAATTTACGATTATGAGCAGCGTCCGCTGAAAATTACGACGATTCAATATGCATTGGACTTAACACAAATGCAAGTGGAGATTTTGAAACAAGAAATGGAAGCGACCAAGACTTTGACGCTGTATGTGGTACCGTTTTATAATAAAAACGGAGAAATGGATGAAGATTTCTGTGAAATCTTTGTGACAAAAGAAGGATGTACACGGCATATTTTGGATGATGATAGTCAATATGGAGCAGCTCGCTGGCAGTTTGACGGCGAGGTATTTCGCATTGGTACCTATCGGTCTGATATTGTACAGTTGTTGAAGAAACTGCATAAAAAGTTAGGAACAACGATTCCGGAAAATATGCTGCTGTAAAAAATTAAATCTTTGACGGAGAGGGGCGGCCATGAAAGCAGTAAAAGGTAATGAAGAGAATAAACAGAGAATCAATCTGAGTCATCAAGCGTATATGGTTTTGACGCAGGATTATGAACAGTTTCGTGCGGCCCAATCGGTATCGGGTTTTTATAATGAAATTTTTTCGCGTTATATGCCGCAGGCGAAGGCTACCAATGCAGTGGAGATGCAGCTAGTCAAAGAAGAATGGAATAAGATTTTGTCGTTGGTGCGGGATCAGGAATTAAAAGAAAAACTTTTGAAAAAGCTTGAAAAAGAATATCTGGCTAAAAAGAAGCTTGCTGTTCAAAAATCGCCTCACGGAAAGGGAACTTCTTTTACAATACGATTGAACAATGAAAACTTTGAAAAATTATATGGAAAAGAGGCTGCGATCGAAATGGCAGTGTATGATCGACCTAGCCAATATATAAAAGAAATATTGGAAGAGTTTGCACGTTTGCCGGGAAGTCGTAGGGAGGCTTTTTATTTACAAGATCTGATTGGTAAGTTAGCCAGCGAGGCTCATAAAAAAGATTTTCAACAGGCAGGCATCATCTCTCATCACAATATAATCGGAATCACGTTACGAGGACGACGGTATTTTGTAAGGCCCTATAAAATACTATCCGACACGGAGCAGGCACATCTTTATTTGATAGGCTTATCGAAAAATATGTATGAACTGGATGCAGAGGAGAGAATCGTTTCCTTTCGATTGACCAATTTGGCATCCTCCGAGGCACAGATCGAAGTGTTGCAACAGAAGAAAGCGTTGACCCGTGATGAAAAGCTGGATATTGAAGAGCGGATTCGCAAAAACGGAGTCCAGTATTTGGTATCACAGGAATCGGAACGAATCAAAGTGCGATTTCATGCGGGCGGAGAAGAAATGTATCGAAAAAAACTGCATTTGCGGCCGGTATGCGTGGAAAAAACAGAAGATAATATATATATTTTTGATTGCTCGGAGCGACAGGCGGCAAACTACTTTTTTGCGTTTGGGCGAAATGTGGAAATTTTAGCGCCGGAAAAACTTCGTCAGGATTTTCTGACGGGATATCAAAGAGCGTATGAGTTATATCGGGAAGGGGAACAAAATGGCGAATATAATGGCTAAGTCCGTACTGTTAGGAATAATAGAAAAACATGCCAAAGAATATATGAAGGATGATTGGGGTTCTTGCAAAGAGGAAGATATGCCATTGGAATACATGTTTGTTGCCATGTTAAAACATGCTGACCCGGAAAAATATTCCGATGGATGGCTGAAACAGTGTCCGAGTGATTTGAAAAATGAGATTTTGGAATTACGCAGTTTGATGTCTACGTTGTTTGTTGCGGCGGATCGTATGGAAGTGCGTGAAAAAATTGGAAAGCCAAGTCCAAAGGCTGGACTGGAGCGAAAAGCAGTGGAAAGCAGAACACAGGTCAAATGCCAAATGGCTGGTGAGAATATGATGACAGCACCGCAGTATTGCAAGGTTATGTATCAGATGCCCAGTGAATTATTGGAAAAATATACGGTTCGATGGCAGATCAGTGGAGAACTGGATCAGCTGCTCGGACTCTCGAAACGCAGACAACGTATGAAAGAGAAACTCATGAGTCAAATTGTTGGACAAGAGGAAGCGGTGAATGGGTTTGTCGAGGGTGTGATTTCGGCCGAATTTCTTGGAAAAGAAAAGAAGGACACAAAGCCCAGAGGAATTTTTGTGTTTGCAGGCCCTCCCGGTGTGGGTAAAACCTATTTATCGGAGCTTGCGGCGGAAGAATTAGGCCTTCCGGTAAAACGTTTTGACATGAGTGAGCATGTGGACGGTCAGGATTCGGTGGCCATGTTACTGGGTGCCGATGAGGTATGGAAGGGAGCTCATAAAGGCGAACTTACCTCTTTTGTAGAAGAATGTAATAAAGAAGAAAAGGGCTGCTTCTTGATTTTTGATGAGATCGAAAAAGCCCATACAGAAGTGATACATTTGTTCCTGCAAATATTAGATGCAGGACGATTAACCGATAAACATACAGGAAAAACTGTATCCTTCGGTAATGCCTATATTGTTTTTACGACCAATGCAGGAAGAAGCTTATACGAAAACGGAAAGCAACCCAGCAAAACCATAACCAAAGAAGAAGTGATTCAGGCACTTCGTACCGATGTGGATCCGGTACGAGAAAAACCCTTTTTCCCGGAAGCGATTTTATCCAGATTTCAAAGTGGACATGTTGTCATGTTTCGACATTTGGAAGCCAATGAACTGGTTTCCATCGGCATGAAAGAAATGGAAAAAAATGCAGAACTGTTTCGAAAGATATACGGACTCAATGTGAAAATTGAGCCGGAAATTCCCTTTTTGCTTTTGTTAAAGATGGGAGGAACCTGCGATGCCAGAACCTTCCGGGCGGAAAGTGAACGCCTGATTCGTGAGCAGCTATTGAAGTTGGGCGATATGATCGATGAAGTAGATTTGGGTATGGTATTGGGACAATGCGAACAAATCCGTTTGACGGTGAATTCCCGTCACCGCAGCAATCTGGAACGATTGCTCGTGGGCAATGCAGAGGAAAAAACCGTGATGTTCATCGCAGAAGATGAGGAAACGATGGATATGCTGGAGTCTTCTTCGACAGAATATTTGGATTCCT
Source organism: Bianqueaceae bacterium (assembly GCA_045631245.1). GTDB lineage: Bacteria > Bacillota > Clostridia > Lachnospirales > Bianqueaceae > CALWPV01. The sequence goes on along the minus strand of JAZQUJ010000087.1, from coordinate 7,719 downwards.
ATGGAAGTTATTCCTTTGACTCATACGAGGAAGCAAGGGAGGAGCTGGAAAAAGGAAAGATCGATCCGGCTGTGATTGTAGCAGCCTTGCCAAATAAAGAAGCAGGCGGAGATCATACCGAGGCTGTGGCTACGAAGGATCCGTTGCAGGCAAAGGCCTATGAGAAAACCCGAAAATTCCTGCTTTGGATGAAACAAGAGATGCCGGAAGTGCCGGTTTACTTTTTGATTCAGCCATTGGTACATAGAGAAAAGAATTTGGTTTCCTGTTTAACTCAATACGGAGCAGCAGGAGTGTTGTTGTGTGATGAAGAGTACGAGTTTTTACAAACTTTGTATGAAGCCGTACAACAGAAGACAGAGGATCGTAAATACCCAGATACGGCCTATCGATTTGCCAGAGAAAGAAAGAGTTTGGATTATACGATTTCACTGGGAAAAGAAAAGGAAGAACTGTTGATTCGTTTTGGTAATTTTGAAACAAGAGTCAATGTTTCCGGTAACGATCAAGAAAATATGGCAACCGGAACCGAAGGACCCAAGGTTACCTTTGCGGATTATGTAGGCGGCGAAGCGATCAAAAAGGAAATGAAAGATTTTATTCGCTTTTTACAAAATCCGCGTAAGTATCGGGCGGAAGGCAAGGAAGACCCGAAGGGCGTTCTGTTATATGGTCCGCCCGGAACCGGAAAAACCTTTTTTGCAAAAGCCACCGCCAGTGAAGCGGATGTGCCGTTCTTCTATGAAAACGGCAGCAGCTTTGTTTCGAAATATTCAGGTAGTGGTCCGGAAAAGATGCGAGAACTGTTTGCGAAAGCAAGACGGTATGCGCCCTCGATTGTGTTCATCGATGAGATTGATACCATTGCCAAGCGCCGGACTGGTGCCTTGGCAACGAAAGATGAGGAAGAAACCCTGAATATGCTTTTGTCGGAAATGGACGGTTTTGATACCGATCGTAGACGTCCGGTTTTTGTAATGGCGGCTACGAACTACAGCATTGATCCAAATTCGGATATGGCGATCGATCCGGCAATTTTGCGTCGATTTACGAGAACCATCTATGTGGATCTGCCGAATAAGGATGAGCGTTTGGCTTATATACGGACAAAGCTAAAAGAACATGGATGCAATGTGAATGAGTCGTTCTTGGATACACTGGCGAAGCGGAGTGTGGGTATGAATTATGGCAATTTAAATCATGTGATTGACAAAGCGATACGAGAGGCAAAATTGCAGCATACACCAATTACGGAGCAGTTGCTCGATGATGCACTGGAAACCATATTGTTTGGTGAGAAAAAATCCTGGGGTGTAGAGTACAGTGAGCGTACAGCCTGGCATGAAGCGGGTCACGCCTATATGAATTGGAAAAGTGGACAGACACCGGAGTATATTACCATTACCGCCCGCGGAAATTTTGGAGGTTATGTGATGCCGGCTTCCACGGAAGAAAAGCCTATGTACACCAAAAAAGAAATTTTGGATCAAGTAAAGGTTTGTCTGGCTGGTCGAGCAGCGGAAATACTGCGATACGGCTGGGAAGATGGCTTATCCACAGGAGCTATGCAGGATCTGCAGCAAGCAGGCGAACTGATTATCGATTATGTATGTTCTTATAGCATGGATGATCAGTTGGGATTGGTGTATTTGCCAAATTCCGGTGAAATACCGGCGGAAATTCGGAACCGAATCCACGAACTGATGACTCAAATGCTGAAGGCAGTGGTAGAGGAACTCAGGATAGAAAGACGTAAGATGGAAGAATTTGTGAATCAGCTGATGAGGAACAATAAATTAATGTCTTATGAGATCCATCAAATTTTAACGGAGGTGAAGTAAGTGGCCGATATGTTAAGCAGGGAAGAACAAAATAAAATTCTGGACGCTTTAAATGAGCGGAGCTTACCCTTTGATCGATATAAGTTCAAATGGGATAAGGAACATAAAAATTTTGTTCGTCTTGGCGGCGGTGGCTTTGGCAACGTATATGCCTGCGAGGGAAGAGTCGAGAACGATGTTGCCATTAAAGTAATTGGATTTCAAATTCCTACGATTAAGGATCCGGATGAAGTTGACGGATGTGATGAAGAAGTATGGATTCAGCGTGAGGTCAGTGCAACGTGTAAAGAGATCGTTCAAATTCGCGATGCCCAATGGCTTCGTATTGATTTGGATGATGATTGGAATGTGAAGAATGCAGTTAGTTTAGAGGAGCCGAAGGTAGTTGGTGATGACAGCGGTTTATTTCTCTTCATTTTAATGGAGCGGTTGGAACCGATTCTTTCTTCGGATCAAAAGGGAAATAAAGTCTTATTCTCTCGTTTGCAGAACACAAATGAAAACGAGATTATTAAGCTGGCGATTGATATTGGAAGAGCATTGAAGGCCGCCCATACGCATAGCAGCAAAATTATTCATCGTGATGTGAAGCTGGATAATGTTTTTTGGGATGAACGTCTTGGAGTATACAAACTCGGTGATTTCGGTATTGCACGAGCGACTACCGAAGGTGGTTCCATGACAAGAGGTTCGGGAACCCGTCTTTACATAGCACCGGAAGTGTTTTTGGGAAAAGATTATGATGTGAAGGCTGACATGTATTCCTTTGGTATCATGTTATATGGTCTTTTGAATGAACGGAAGCTTCCGAATGTCGAAACCCGCATGAAGCAAAAAACTCCTCTTCCTTTGCCGAAATATGGTTCGGAAGAATTGCAAACGATTGTACTGAAAACCTGCAGCTATAAACCGGAAGATCGTTATGGGTCGATGGATGAAGTTTTGAAAGAATTAGAAAAGCTTCAAAAGCAGGAGCGATATCAGAATACGATAAACTTGAAACCGAGCAAATCCATCGAAGAGTGTCTTGAAGAGGAATTGGGAAGTATAACGGTTTCGCTTAAAACGATGGCGAAGAGCGAAAAAAGGGCCCAAATTGAATTATCTGATTTAGATGTGGATTTAACACGAAATGATCAGGAAGAAATTATTGATTTAAATCTAACCCAAAGGGAAGCACGAAAGACGAAAAAAGAAGTACCGGAGCAGCAACCGTCGGCGAAAAAGGAAGCGCCTGTGCAGCAGCCTGCAGCGAAAAAAGCGGCACCAGAGCAGCAACCGTCAGCGAAAAAGAAAGCGCCTGTGCAGCAGCCTGCAGCGAAAAAAGATACGAAAGAATTAATGGCAGAAGTCGATCGATATTTAGCGAATCAAAAAGAAAAGGAAAAAAATCAAAAGAAAGTAGCGCCCCGCAATGCCTGTGGAAGCGTAGGGAATTTTTTCCATATGTGTGTAAAGTTAATAACGGGAACTGCAACGGCGATTGGATATACGATCACAATCTGTGTATCATTGTTATGGCCGATTCTGCCGATGGGAGGAGTACTTTGGGGTGCTGCTTACTTAATGGAACCTTTTAAAGTACCGCCGGAATGGTATTGGGTTGGAGGCCTTTGTGGCATTTTGCTCTATTTAGCGATTATTCGTCGTTTGTTGGGCGAAGGTATAATGGGCCGCCTGAATGGGAAAATGGTGCAACGTCTTAGTTATATATTACTGATTCTTATTGGAGCGTTAACGTGGATTGAAAGTATACCGATACCATGGCCGGAAGTGGTGCTGCAATGGGAACTTCTGCGTATTGGTTTGATCTCGCTTGTTGTTTGTGAGAGTTACAATTTAATACAAAAATAAAAGGTAGAGTAATATGGAAATCGATTCAGGTATTTACAAAGTATATTATTTTTCGGATCGTGGTTCAAAGCGCAGGCAAAATCAAGATAACTTGTATGTAAACGGCTGTGTAAATTTGCTTTGTGGAGCTTCTGTTGAAGGTGAGGAAACACTGGATACACAAACGATGCAGGTAGTGGCATTGTTCGATGGCATGGGCGGCGAGACCGATGGTGAGAAAGCCGCCTTTGTGGCAGCCGAGACGATGGAATATTTTTGTCGAGCCATGGGGAATATTGCCTCAAAAGAAACCGTCAAACAGGCACTGCAAGAATATTACCAGGCCTATTTAAACACGCTGGAAGAAATACTTGAAGATGAGGAAGCTGTAAGTGGCACCACTTGTACTGCGATTTTGTTGGATCAGCAGCAACTGATCCCTTTTTGGGTAGGTGATAGCAGAACTTACTTGCTGCGAAACGGGGTGCTGACGCGTTTAACAAAAGATCATACTCTAGCACAAATTGCGATCGATCAAGGTGAACTCTCAGAAGAGGAAGCGAAAAAAACCAGAAGTTGGCATATGCTTACCTCTTATATGGGACAGCCGGAGGAAGAATTTGAGATGGGCGAAGCCATTTCCATTCGAGCCGGTGACATGTTATTTCTGTGTTCCGATGGTATTACCGATGCATTTACTGATGCACAGCTGCAGCAATGGTTTGAAAAAGAACCAGCTGTTTGGATCGACGAAATGAAGAAATGGGCGAAAGAAAATGCCGACGATAATTGTACCGGAATTGCCATATATGTGGAGCAGGAGCCGGTACTGGAAAGCGGCGAGGAGGAAGTATAATGGCAGCAATTCAAGTGGATGGATATGAAATTCGAAAAGGGAATTTTCAAATTTTTGCGGATGTATTGGAGAATGAAGCGCTGTCTGAAGTTTTTTTTGAGATGGAAAAAAATTTTCAGACGGATCGGGAAATGTTTGCCGCCAATCTGAGAAAAGTATATGAATTGTTTGTTATGGAAGAGTATCTGCGCTTAAATCCCTGTGACAGAAATGACGTGGAAAATATCATGGAAAATGATATGAATGTCAGAAAATATGAAAACCCACAGGCATCGAATTTGAAGAGCGCATCAAAAATTTTTCTCGTACTGCAATGCTGTCGAACGGAGTATGCTTCGCTCTTTGATAAAGCATTGGAATGGTTTAGGGTATGGAGTAAGAGTCATGCCAAATGGTCGCTTGATAAGTTAAGTGGAGTCGATGGAATCCGACAGCTGATATTACAGTTGTATGCTTTTGGAAGCCAACAACATCATGCGTTGCAGCCGCAAAAGAAAAAATCTTATGAAGCTACGGAAGAAAACTGCCGTATTTTTTATCATGCCTTCTACTTTTTCTTAAGAGCCTACTGCGAAATTTATAGTTCAAAAGCTGAACGGCTGAAATATGCAAAACCGGAGATTGATGCGGGTCCCTTGAATGATTATATTCCTCTGTCGAATGCCCATTTGAAAGAAATCGGTGTGAAAAAGCCGAAGGGAAAACGTTACTACATTAGTGAGAACGCAGGAAAGATCAAGTATTTTTTGGTGTGCGATGTGGATAAAACCGTACAAACAACGCGGGAAATCGAAGTACTGCAAAATATCTGGGCGGACGATAACGACTTTGAGCCGAATAATATTATTCGGTTTAAAGAAGAATTGGTGATTAGTCCGGATAAAAGCAAGTTGGTATTCAGCTTACCTTCGAAACCCAATGTATTATCGTCTCGACTGTTGGAGCAAATGAGTAACAAGGACAAAGTCAAGGTTTTTACCGATGCCATAAAAGCGATTTCTTCTCTACATAATAATATGCCGGCGTTTTATCATCGCGATATTACCCCCGAAGTGTTTACTGTATGCAATGCAAGAAATGGTTATAAGCTATTTTTGAATACCTTCGAGTGTGTAAAGAATACCGATCCGGATGTAGTACAGACGATGCGGACCAAGGTAGCAGGAAATCTTACAGATAAAAAGAAGAAGGCTTATATTGCTCCGGAAATCATGGCATTAGAAGACCATTCCGAGGATTGGCTGGATGCAGATTGGCAAAAGGCGGATATTTATTCCTTGGGAATGCTGGGTGTATTTATTTTTACAGGAGACATCAAATTGGAAAAACTGGAAACGGTGGAAGAATTGGATGTGGCATGGAAAGAAAAAATCCAGAAGATGTGTGCACCTCTGGAAAAAAGGTTAAGTGAAATTTGAAATGGGTCAGCAAAAAAGATCTGTAAAAAGGCGATATAGCCCGATCAATATTCCGTAAACTATTGCAATACTTTGATTCCGGTAGTCAAAGAGAATGTGTAAGAAGATTGCAAAAACTGCACAAAAAATAAACATTAAATACTTTAAACATCGGCGATTCTGCCACTTTGTGGGCAACTCGCGATGTGATATAATGAGTCAAATATAGTATTTTCAACAATACATATTATACATAATTTAAGAGGAGATTTTTGCTATGAAAATGTCTAAAGTTGTAGCCTTTGTTATGGCTATGGTAATGGCAGTAGGTTGCCTGACCGGCTGTGGTGCCGATAAGGGTTATACCTCTGAGAATACCGAAATCAAAATCGGTTTGTCCGGTCCTTTGACCGGCGATGCAGCAGTTTACGGCGTAGCTGTAAAGAACTCTGCTGAGCTGGCAGTAGAAGAGATCAACGCAGCAGGCGGCCTGAACGGTATGAAGTTCACCCTGATCGCTGTTGATGATCAGAACGATGCTGCTAAGATTTCCACCAACTACTCCAACCTGGTTGAACAGGGTATGCAGGTATCTTTGGGTACCGTTACCACCAAGCCCGGTCGTGAGTTCACCAACCTGTCCAAGGAAGACAATGTATTCTTCCTGACTCCCTCCGCAACCGGCGACGATATTCCTAAAGAAGACAACGGTTTCCAGATGTGCTTTGCCGATGGTAACCAGGGTGCTGCTGCTGCCGGCTATGTAAACGAGAACTATGCCGGTCAGACCATCGGTGTATTCTACAAGTCCGATGATCCCTATTCAAATGGTATTTACGAACAGTTCAAGGCTAACCTGGACGGTTCCATCACCACTGTTGAGGCTGTATTTACCGATGCTAACGCTACCGACTTCTCCGCTCAGATCAGTACTCTGAAGGATTGCGGTTTCATCTTCATGCCTATCTACTACACTCCTGCTTCTATCTTCATGACTCAGGCTAAGGATCAGATGGCTGCTGATGCTATTTACTATGGCTGTGATGGTTTCGACGGTCTGGAGTCTGCCGATGGTTTTGACATCAATGCGATTCCTCAGGAAATCACCATGCTGTCTCACTTCAACTCTAAGGCTACCGAGGGTGCTGCTGCTGAGTTCATCGCTAAGTATACCGAAAAGTACGGCGCTGACACTCTGAACCAGTTCGGTGCTTCTGCATATGACTGCGTATACGCTCTGTACTACGCAATGGAAGCTGCCATCGAAGACGGTAAAGAGATCGATGTAACCATCTCTGCATCTGATCTGTGCGAGATTCTGAAAGAGCAGTTTACCGGTGACTTCACCTTTAGCGGCGTAACCGGCGAAAACATTGCTTGGCAGGATAACGGCTACGTTGATAAGGCTGCCATCAAATATGTATTGAAGGAAGCTAACTAAAGAATTAACTCGGAAACCCCGAAATGAAACACTAGGAATCAATTTGCCGATCGGATTTGTCCGTATCGGCAAATTGTGTTCATGCGTAAAGCATGTGTAAAGGAAAAATCCTATGCAAATCATCGAAACTTTAATTAACGGACTCAGTTCCGGCGGTACCTATGCCATGATTGCCCTTGGTTATACCATGGTTTACGGTATTGCAAAAATGCTGAACTTCGCCCACGGCGATGTTATTATGGTGGGTGGCTACACGATCTATGTAACCATGGCTGCCATGGGCAATCCCATTTTGGGCTTGCTGGCCGCAGTGGTATTTTGTATTCTGCTTGGTATGACCATTGAAAAAGT
>JAZQUJ010000086.1:0-10483 GCA_045631245.1 Bianqueaceae bacterium | reverse complement strand
AAAGAACAAAATCATGGCCAGAACAAAAATAGCCAGCAGCAGGTTTTCCATAGAACCAAAATCCACAGCAGTGTTACCGCCGCCGAAGGAATTGATACCCACGGAGATCAAACTCAAACCGATGGAAAGTACAACAGTACCGGTTACCACAGAGGGGAAGAATTTACGAAGGGGTTTCAGGAAGAAACCAAGTACACCTTCGAACAGACCACCGATAATGGAAGCACCCATGATGGCACCATAAGCGAGCAGACCGCCGCCCATGGTTTTGCTAACGGATTGGAATACTCCGATAAAACCGGAGGAAGTACCCATGATAATCGGAACATTACCGCCAACGGGGCCGATGGCGAATAACTGTACCAAAGTTACGATACCGGCTACCAGCATAGCGTTCTGGAGCAGATGGAGCTGCAGAGCAGCAAACTCGCCGCTGGCAATACCGCAGGCACCGGTGATGATCAGCAGGGGGGTCAAGTTACCCACGAACATGGCCAGTACATGCTGCAGACCCAGCGGAATGGCCTGTTTCAAAGGCATTTTTCCATTCAGCTGAAAAGCCGCCTCTGATAATTGATTTGTTTTTTTCATAGAGAAACCTCTCTTTCACGTTAGTATTGGATTTAGTATATCATTAGAAGGCGATTCTGTAAATTAAATATGACAAATAAAGAAGAATTTTGTGAAAATACCTGATTTTTCCGGAAGAATATGATATACTGAAAAGAACGTTAGGAGGTATAGAGGATGAATTTTTTAGAAGAAAGAATTATGAAGGACGGCATCGTTAAAGCCGGAAATGTACTGAAAGTAGACAGCTTCTTGAATCATCAGATGGATATTCAATTAATGGAAGAGATCGGCAAGGAGTTTAAGCGCCGCTTTAGCAATAAAGAAATCACCAAGGTACTGACCATCGAAGCATCCGGTATTGGTATTGCAGCCTTTGTTGCCAAAGAATTCGGCGTGCCCATGGTATTTGCCAAAAAGTCTAAATCCATCAATATCGACGGTGATATGTATGTGGCAGAGGTAGAATCCTTTACCCACAAAAACAAAAACCAGGTAATCGTTTCCAAAAAGTTTTTGACTGAGCAGGATCGTGTACTGATCATCGATGACTTCCTGGCCAATGGTTGTGCTCTGCTTGGTCTGATCTCTATTGCAAACAGTGCCGGCGCATCCATTGAAGGTCTGGGAATCGTCATTGAAAAGGGCTTCCAGATCGGCGGCGGTGTAATTCGTAATCTGGGTTACCAACTGGAATCGCTGGCAATTGTGGACGGCATGAATCACGAGACCGGCGAGATCATCTTCCGCGAACAAAAGGCGTGAGTCATTTTATAAGAAATAAAACATACATAACGATAAAATCATCCGGAATTTGACATAACTATTAGAAAGGAATCGTGATGAATGTTAAAACGATTTATTAGTTACTATAAGCCGCATACCAAAATGCTGAGCCTGGATATGCTGGCTTCTCTTCTGATCTCCATTATTGGTATGGTATATCCTGTCGTTACCAATAATATGTTAAACACCTACATTCCGCAGAAGATGTACAAAACCATTGTCATCTCCGGTATTGTGGTGTTGACCCTGTATGTGATCCGTATGCTGCTGCGTTACTTCGTTCAGTACTATGGCCACATGATCGGTGTACGGATGCAGTCTCAGATGCGTCAGGATCTGTTCCGTCATCTGCAAAAGCTTCCCTACCGATTTTACGATAATAACGAAACCGGTCGTATCATGACCCGTATCACTAGCGATTTGTTTGAGGTGTGTGAATTGGCGCACCATGGTCCGGAGAATCTGCTGATCAGTTCAGTAATGATCATCCTGTCCTTTGGTTATTTGGTGACCATCGACTGGATCCTGACCTTGATCATTTTCGCCTGTGTGCCGGTACTTGTATTTGTAACTCTGTACTGCCGTAAGGCCATGAAACAGGCCTTCGACGATCGCCGCAAGAGCAACGCCGTGATCAACGCTTCTGTGGAAAGCAGTGTGACCGGTATTCGTGTGACCAAGGCCTACACCAATGCCGAGCGCGAGGTGGAAAAGTTTAAAAAGGGCGATGACCTGTTTGTAGATGCGTCCCGTCGTGCCTACGATGCCATGGCCAAGTTCCATTCTTCCACGGCTTTCGTAACCGACATTTTCAACGTATTCATCCTGATCGCCGGTGGTTTGTTCCTGTATGCAGGCCGCATTTCCTTCGGTGACTATTCGACCTTCATCGTTTCAGTTAACTTGTTCATCAACCCCGTTAACACCCTGATCGGCTTCATGGAGTCCTTCCAGAACGGTGTCAGCGGTTTCCGTCGTTTCGTGGAGATCATGGAAGAGGAGCCCGAAACCGATGCAGAAGAGGCAAAGGAACTGACCGACGTAAAAGGCGTGATCGAGTTTAAAAATGTAACTTATTCTTACAACGAAGCCAGCGAAGTTCTGCACAATGTGAACCTGCGTTTAGAGCGCGGCCGCAAGTTGGCTTTGGTAGGTCCCTCCGGAGGAGGAAAAACGACCCTGTGTCATCTTCTGCCCAACTTCTACAAGCTCGAAGAAGGAAATGGTTCGATCATGATCGATGGAGAGGACATCCGGAATCTGACCTTGGAATCGGTTCGTAAGAACATTGGTATCGTGCAGCAGGATGTATTCCTGTTTGTGGGTACTATTAAAGAGAATATTTTGTATGGCCGTCCCGATGCCACCGATGAAGAAATCTACGAGGCAGCCCGCCGTGCCAATATTCATGATTACATCATGACTCTGCCTGAGGGTTATAACACCGAGATCGGTGAGCGTGGCGTGAAACTGTCCGGTGGTCAGAAACAGCGTTTAAGTATTGCCCGTGTATTCTTAAAAGACCCTGCGATCTTGATTTTGGATGAAGCAACCAGCGCACTGGATAATACCACTGAAGTATTGATCCAACAGGCTTTGGATGAACTTTGTAAAGGCCGTACCACTTTGGTGGTTGCCCATCGTTTGTCTACCATTCGCAATGCCGATGAGATTGCTGTGGTTATGAACGGACACATTACCGAGCGTGGTACCCATGAAGAACTGATGAGTGCCGATGGTACTTATAAGAATCTGTATTCTCTGCAGTTTCGTGACAACGATCTGTTTGAATAAGAAAAATTAAAGCAGTCAACAATACGACAGAAGAAGTAAAAGAGGGTGAGTGCATTGGATAAACCGCTTGTTTCGGTGATCATACCGGCCTATAACTGTGCCCGGTGGATCCAGGGTGCGGTAGATTCGGCTCTAAAGCAGGATGTACCCATGGAGATCCTGGTGATCAATGATTGTTCGAAGGAAAACCTGGATCCGGCAATGGAAAAGTATAAGGACGATCCCAGAGTTCGCTATATTCATAATACAGTCAATCTAGGTGCGGCCGGGACCCGCAACAGGGGCGTACAGCTCGCCAAGGGCGAATATATTGCCTTTTTGGATGCGGACGACCTGTGGCGTGAAGGAAAGCTTAAAAAGCAATGGCAGATGCTGCAGGACACCCAAAGCGTGCTCTGTGCCACCGGAAGAGAGCTTATGACTCCCGAGGGACAGCCAACAGGCAGGGTGTTTACGGTGAAGGAACGGATCCGGTATCAGGATTTGCTGCGAGGCAACACGATTGCCTGTTCATCGGTCATGATGAAAACAGAGGTGGCTAGGCAGTTTCCGATGCACCACGATCAGGACAGCCATGAAGACTATATCATGTGGCTGGAAATATTGGATCGATATCGTGAAGTATGTGCGATCAACGAGCCGCTTTTGATTTATCGTTTAAGCAATACCGGTAAGTCGGGCAGTAAATGGCAGTCCGCTGCCATGACCTTCCGCGTATATCGGTATATGGGTTTTGGATTGGGAAAATCATTTCTATGTTTTGGCAGTTATGCTTTGCATGGAATTTGGAAATATTTCATAAAGAAGTAATCAATCATAATTGATATTTCCAATTAGTTTGTGTGAGGTAGCCAATGAATCAAGATTTGTTTCAGAAGCTTCCGGACGTAAAGCTAAAAGATGTTTTTTCCATTCTTTTATACCTGACTGCACTTCCGATTGCCGCATGTTATAAAAGAAAGCGAAAGCACATGTGGCTCTTATGTGAATACGGATCGGAAGCCAGAGATAATGCGTACTATTTATTTAAATATTTAAGAGAAAAGCAGACGTCGATTGACGCTGTGTATGCAATCAAACGCCGTAGTAGCGACTTGGACCGTGTAAAAGCACTGGGAGAAGTTGTCTATTACGGCAGTTTAAAACACTGGGTGTTTTATTTATCAGCTGAGGTCAATATCAGTTCGCAGAAGGGCGGAAAGCCCAACGCTGCGATCTGCTATTTTTTAGAAGTAGTGACCGGTTGGCTGAAAAACACCAGGGTATTCTTGCAGCATGGCATCATTAAAGATGATCTGCCTTTTTTATATTACAACAAAACAAAATTAAGTTTATTCATGTGTTCCACGAAGCAGGAGTACCGGTTCGTGTGTGATCATTTCGGATATCCAAAAGGGTCTATTGTATTAACGGGGCTATGCCGCTATGACAATTTGATTGATACGGCCGATGGAAAGTGGATCGCCATCATGCCCACCTGGCGGGAATGGTTATATAAAACTCATAAAATGGAAAAAGTAGAGCATACGAAGGAATTTACGCAAACCACTTTTTATCAAATATGGGTTGGAGCGCTTCGATGTATCGTAAAGGAGCTTCAAAATACCGATATCCGGATCCTGCTTTGTTTGCACCGGAATATGCAGCAGTATAATGCATATTTTCAAAGAATCAGTGACAGGATAGAGATCATAAATCAGAAAAATGGCGATGTGATCGAAGTGCTGAAAAAGGCGTCCTGCTTAATAACCGATTACAGTAGTGTGGCCATTGATTTTGCATATTTAAGAAAACCATTGGCATATTATCAGGTGGATTATCATCAGTTTCGTGTGCATCATTTACCGGAAGGATATTTTAATTATGAACAGGATGGCTTTGGGAAAATATGTGATAGCAAACGGGATTTGGTGAACTGGCTGAGAAAGCAAAAGCAAACGGGATTTTCTCAGGAAGAAATCTATCGAAAGCGGACAGAAGCTTTTTTTACCTTTCATGATCATCGATATTGTGAACGTAATTTTAATGCGATACAAGAGCTTCTGGAACGAAAAAAGAAAGAGTAAGACTTGTATGGATGTAATAAAGGAGCAACAAAGGAAAACGGAGGAGATTGATTTTGTAATTGCCTGGGTAGATGGAAATGACCCTGCTTGGCAAAAGGAAAAAAGAAAGTATTGGGAAGGTAGCATGGGTGATCGATGGAGCATCGATCAGGGAGACTACCGATACCGTGATTGGGATCTCTTGCGATATTGGTTCCGAGCAGTGGAAAAATATGCTCCTTGGGTTCGCAGGGTCCATTTTGTGACCTGCGGTCAAATACCGGAGTGGCTAAATTTGAAACATCCGAAGCTACGGGTGGTAAAGCATGAGGAGTATATGCCATCGGAGTATGTGCCAACTTTTAATTCACACACCATTGAACTGAATTTGCATCGGATTTCGGGATTGGCGGAGCAGTTTGTATATTTTAATGACGATATGTATATCACAAGGCCGGTTCATAAGGAAGATTTTTTTGTGAAAGGGCTTCCGAAAGATGTATTTGCGTTGGATGCGATCTATTGTGCATCCGGCAGTGCAGGCAGCTATAACTGCAATAATATAGCAATTATCAATGATCATTTTAACAAAAAACAACAGTTGAAAAGGCACTATAAGAAGTGGTTTCGACCATGCTACGGGAAAAAACAACTGTATCAAACCGCAGTGCTGTTGCCTTGGCGATGGTTTCCCGGGTTCTATTATCAGCACCTTCCCAGTAATTTGCTGAAGTCGACTCTGGCACAGGTGTGGGAGGCAGCCGGCGATATATTGGATGCAACTTCGCGAAATAAATTTCGCAGCAAAACACAGGTCAATCAATGGGTATTTAAGTATTGGCAGCTGGCAGATGGGCGATTCGAACCTCAGAGCGCAGCGAATGGGCGTTGTTATCATTTGCGAGATCAGGGGGTGGAGGATCTTTGTCAAGCGATCCGCACAGGAAGATACGCGCTGATTTGCATCAACGATACCGATCGGACCACAGAATTCGAAAAAAAGAGAGAAGTGATTCGGCAGGCTTTTGAAGCGAGTTTGCCGGATCCATCGGAATATGAAGGACATAGCTAAGGACGGAAACTAAGCCGGCTTGGGAAAGGATGTATTTGTGAATCAGGGGCAAAAGGAGAATAAAAAGAAAAAAATCGTTTATGCAAAACTTCTGTGCTTTTATATACGAAAGGATCGAATACGGCTGAAATTCAGCCTGGATGAAAGCGAAAGTATTTTGCAGAGCCTTTCTATAATACTGCGAAGTGCCATACTGAATAAACGGTACGATTTTTCAGTGACCTCTCGAAGGAGAGGAGATAGATCGATCTGTACCGCAGAGCTATTGTTGAACTGCGTGGAATGGGAGCAGTTTTATTGGGACATTCGAGGAAGGATCGTAATAGAGGGGGAAGAATGTGAACTTCGAATTCAAAATCGAAGCAAGCTTCTCAAAATCCTCATGCTGGTTAAAGGAAAGCAGACGTTTTTGCAAGAGAAGAAATACGTGGTATATCCGTATTTGACAAATTCCAATGACCCGGCGATCCAGTACCGAGTCAGATCAAAACAGGATCGCAAAGTTTTTGTTTTGAAAGAATATTTAGCATTATTGATCTACTATTTGCTGCGACCCTATTGGCTTTCCAAAAAAATATGGCTGATATATGAAAAATACTGTATAACAGCACAGGATAATTCTTATTATTTTTTTCGATATTGCAGGGAGCAACTATCGGACAAAGAAAATCAAAATATTTATTATGTGATCGACCGCAAAGCCGATGATTATCGCTATGTACGTCAATATGACAATAAAGTGATTCAATTTCTCTCATTGAAGCACATGATCTATTTGAAGGCAGCACAGCTGTTAATCTCCTCTGATACCAAGGCGCACGCATATGCTTGGCATTCGCCCAATACGATTTTTCGGGCCATGATCAAGAGGAACAAAAATGTTTTTTTGCAACACGGCGTAATGTATTATAAACAATGTCATAAAGGGCTGCGAAAGAGTGGCACCAATAATTGTAGACTGTTTATTGTATCTTCAGAAGTGGAAAAGAAGATTATTCAACGGTATTTCGGGTATCCAAGCAGAGAGATCGCAGTGACAGGACTGGCTCGGTGGGATGTGCTGCGGGATACTTCGGTTCCGGGAGACAAAATGATTCTGGTAATGCCAACATGGCGCAGCTGGTTAGAAGAGGTATCGGAAGAGGAATTTAAGAAAAGCGACTATTATGAAAATTATATGGCCTTTTTAAATAACAAGACCTTGCACCGCTATTTGCAGGATGCACAAATCAAACTGATATTTTATATTCATCCTAAATTTCGAGAGTATCTGAGTGCCTTCGATACCCCAAGCTGTCAAATTAAATTGGTAGAGTTTGGGAGATGTCCGCTGAATGAGCTGATCATGAAATGTAATATGATGATTACGGATTATTCATCGGCATGTTGGGATGTGTATTATCAAGGTAAGCCGATTTTGTTTTACTTGTTCGATTATGAAATCTATCAGCGGCTTCAGGGCAGTTATGTGGACATGAGAACGGAGGCCTTTGGTGATACAGCTGACACAATGGAAGAAGTGGTCGAGGTGCTAAAATATTATGATGACCGTGGGTTTAAGGAAAAAGAACAATATGCTTTCATGCGAAAGAAGCTGCTGCCGTATAGCGATCATTTGAATTGCGAGCGGATCTATAGAGCGATCCAGAAAAAATTTTAAAGGAAGGGAAGATATTGCTGGTATTTCTTAAAAAAGGACACAAAAAAAGCTAGACCGTTTAGAGGCCTAGCTTTTTTATGTATGGAGAGATTATTCTACACATTTATCGGCAAGCTTATCAATCAAAGGCAGCTTGAAGTTCTTTTTAGCCAGAGCAAAGATGGCCATCAGAATGAACAGAACCATTTCACCCAGATCAATGATCTGACGCAGCAGATTAAAGACAGCTTCTACAGGACGGAAATACAGACTCAGACCTGCAATTTCAGCACCGGTGTATACCAATCCAAGTAAATCGGGAATCAAATTAAGAACGGTATACAACAGGGAGAAAAAGAGCATCAACAACAAGGTCTTAACACAGTATTTTTTCAGCCAAGGGTTCTCCTCGGTGAACAAAACCGCGATGGTAAAAATACCGGTAATCACATAGCCGCCGTAGTAACCAAGCAAGCATACGATAGCAGCCAGAACATTGTAGGCAATGCCAAGTTTAGCTTTTTCCATGATAAATCTCCTTTTAAATATAAAGAATTAATTGATAAAAGTGTAGCACAGTTCGTTGAAAAAAGCAACAAAGAATAAAAAATGATGAGGAGAATGATGTGGCAATCCACAATCATCCTCCTCAATGTTATTAGAGATGTAAGAAGTTGATCAATAGGATCCATGCGAGACCATAGTAGGTGATAACAGCCACAAGGTCGTTGATGGTGGTAATGAAGGGACCGGAAGCAACGGCGGGATCGATCTTCAGCTTTTTAAAGAGGATCGGAACCGCAGTACCGAAGATGCTGGATAGGAACATAGCCACTAAAAGGGCGATACCGGTGCAAAGGGCAACGGAGAGAGCAATGGTGAGTGTTTCTCCTTTGAGCAGGTATAAATACATTCCGATCAGCAGGAAAGAAAGTACACCCAGGATCAAACCATTACACAGACCGACCCGAGCTTCTTTGGTGATCAAATAGAATTTTTGTTTTCCGGTAAGGTTTTCATCCATCAACATACGGATCGTAACAGCCAGTGACTGGGTACCCACGTTACCGGCCATGCCAAGGATCAAGGATTGGAAGGAAACGATCAAGGTCAGATTGGATACCACCTCTTCAAACAAACCTACTACACTGGAAACAAAAAGACCAAGACCGAACAATACTACCAACCAGGGAAGACGTTTTCCGATACTTTTAATGACCGGCTCTTTCAAATCTTCTTCCGAAGTCAAACCTGCCAACATGGCGTAGTCTTCGCCGATTTCGTCTTCGATCAGCTGCGCCAGATCCTGAGCCGTGAGTACACCTTTTAGTTTATTGTCAGAATCCAATACCGGAATGGAGTCCTCACCATATTCTTTGATTCGCTCGATGCATTCGTCGATCAAATCGGTGGCATACACATAAGGATAAGAAGTCATGATAATATCTTCTAACGGACTTCCCTCGCGGGCACGAATCAAATCTTTTAGATCGATGGCGCCTAAAAGGGTTTCGTCCTCGTCAACCACATAAATGGTGGAAACATTATCGTTTTCGGCAGCTTGATTGATGAGTTCGTGCATGGCTTGCCGCACACCAAGGCCTTCCGGGATAGCAATATAATTGGTGGTCATTTTACTACCAATTTCATCATCATCGAAGGAAGCCAACAAGGAGATTTCTTTCTTGGATTCCTCGGGCATGAGTTCAATGAGGATGTTGCGCTCTTTTTTCGCGAGAGCGGATAAATATTCCACCGCGGTCGCTACCTCGATACGGGAAAGGATGTCGATTCGTTTTCGAACATTGAGTTCCTCTAAATACTCGTAGAGCTCGTCGGCATATTCCAGTACATTGGCCAGAGTGTCGCTGCTGATAATTGTGTAGAGTTTACTGCGCTCCTCCTTTTTGAGTTCAGCAAGGGCAGCAGCAATATCGTTTTCATGGTAATCCACCAATTTTTCACGAATGAGTTTAGGTGCTAAATTGCTGCGAATGATATCGGCAATTTCGGTCGCATAATCGCGATGGGTGGTGATTACAGAGGTTTCTGCATCCATAATTTCACCTCACAATTAGAATGGATTCGATGTAGAGTATACAACTTCTTTTAGTATAACATAGGAAAATTAAGATTGCAACGCTGGGGCGTGGATAGAAAATGAAAATGAAGGATTTTTTGCTGAGCTTGCAAAATGTGTTTGACATTCCTGAGGAAAAGTGATATAACTATTACAACTTAATAAGACAAACCGTTGAAGCGGAGATAAAGGTGGTCATGCTTCCACAGAGAGTCCGGGCAGCTGAGAGCCGGATGAAAAACAAACCATCAAATGGCCCGCGGAGGGTGCAGTCAAATGTCGGTTCGTAACTTCGTGAAAAAGGAACGCGCAGAGCGCGAAACCGGACAGAGTATTCTGCAACGTGGAGGCATACGTCAGTTGCCGGGGATATGAAGGTATCCTGCTAAGTGCATGGCGTCATGGCCGTGAATCAAGGTGGCACCGCGAATGAAGATTCGTCCTTGACAGAAAAGGATTTCTGTCGAGGACTTTTTTATTTGAAAAGTTTGTGAATT
>JAZQUJ010000085.1:0-8750 GCA_045631245.1 Bianqueaceae bacterium | reverse complement strand
CTTCTTGTAACCTTCCAACTCGGGCTGCAGCAGATCAGCAGGACGGCAAGTGATTACTTCGTCGTTGCCAATGGCTTTCTTGCGTACTTCCTCATTTACAGGAGCCGGCAGTTCACCATATTCACCACGAAGCAGACCCTTAGATTCCTTAGTGATCATCTTGTAGCGCTCACCGGCCAGTACATTCAGTACAGCCTGAGAACCAACGATCTGGCTGGTGGGGGTTACCAACGGAGGATAACCGAAGTCTTCACGTACTCTCGGAACTTCTGCCAATACATCGTAGTACTTGTCCTCTGCTTTAGCCTGTTTCAACTGAGACAGCAGGTTGGACAGCATACCGCCGGGTACCTGATACAGCAGGGTGTTGGTATCTACATTCAGAACCTTAGGATCCAAAGTTCCTTCAGCTTTCATCTTTTCAGCAACCTTACGGAAGTGAGTAGCAGCTTTGCTCATTGCTTCCAGATTCAGACCGGTGTCACGATCGGTACCCTTCAGGGTAGCAACCAAAGACTCGGTGGTGGGCTGAGCAGTACCGTTAGCCATGGGAGACAGAGCGGTATCAACGATATCGATACCGGCTTCAGCAGCCTTTACATACAGCATATCACCGGTACCGGTGGTATTGTGAGTATGCAGATGCAACGGAATGCTCAGTTCGCTCTTCAGTCTCTTGATCAGCTTGTAGCCATCATAGGGCAGCAGCAGGTTAGCCATATCTTTGATACAGATGGTATCAGCACCCATATCCTGCAGCTTGCAAGCCAGACGAACGAAGTAATCTTCATCGTGTACAGGGCTTTCGGTATAGCTGATGGCAGCTTCTGCAATACCGCCATAGTGTTTAACATATTTCATGGGAACTTCCATGTTACGAGGATCGTTCAGAGCATCGAAGATACGAACTACGTCGATACCATTCTCGATGGACTTCTTACAGAACTCCTCTACTACGTCATCTGCATAGTGCTTGTAACCCAAAAGGTTCTGGCCACGCAGCAGCATCTGCAGTTTGGTCTTGGGCATAGCCTTGCGCAGGGTACGCAGTCTCTCCCACGGATCTTCGTTCAAGAAACGCATGCAGGCATCAAAGGTAGCACCGCCCCAGCATTCCAAAGACCAGTAACCGATATTGTCAAGGATCTCACATGCAGGCAGCATGTCTTCCAGGCGCATACGGGTTGCAGCCTGAGACTGATGCGCGTCACGCAGGATCGTATCAGTAATTCTTAACGGATTATTTGCCATAATTCAATCAATTCCTCCACTTTAAATTAAGCAACACCAAACAGTGCCAACAGAACACCGGCTGCAATAGCAGAACCGATAACACCGGACACATTGGGGCCCATAGCGTGCATCAGCAGGAAGTTACCGGGCTTAGCCTTCTGACCTTCCACGTTAGATACACGAGCAGCCATAGGTACAGCGGATACACCGGCAGAACCGATCAACGGATTGATCTTTTCTTTGCAGAACAGATTCATAAGTTTGGCCAACAGAACACCACCGGCAGTACCCATAGCAAAGGCAACAACACCCATGGCTACGATACCCAGAGTCTTCCAGGTCAAGAATACTTCTGCAGTTGCGGTAGCACCAACGGAGATACCCAAGAAAATGGTTACAATATTCATCAGTTCGTTCTGCATGGTCTTGGAAAGACGATCGGCAACACCGCTCTCTTTTACCAAGTTACCCAACATCAGAGCACCGATCAGGGGCGCTGCAGAGGGAACCAGCAGAGAAACAAAGGCAGTAACAACGATGGGGAAGATGATCTTTTCTACCTTCTTTACAGGACGCAGCTGTTTCATCTCGATCTGACGCTCTTCCTTGGTGGTCAGAGCTTTCATGATCGGAGGCTGAATAACAGGAACCAGTGCCATGTAAGAATAAGCAGCTACTGCGATCGGACCCAGCATATCGGGAGCCAGCTTAGTGGTTACATAAATAGCGGTCGGGCCATCAGCACCACCGATGATACCGATGGACGCTGCTTCGTTGGGGAAGAAGCCCAGAGCAGTTGCACCAAGGTATGCCAAGAAAATGCCCAGCTGAGCAGCCGCACCCAACAGCAGGCTCTTGGGATTAGCGATCAGGGGACCAAAGTCAGTCATGGCACCTACGCCCATGAAGATCAGGGACGGATAGATACCCAGCTTAACGCCCAGATACAAATAATCGATCAAACCAAAGCTACCTACCTGATCCCAATGAACATGACCACCGGAGAAGAACTCGGTGTGATACATGTTGGCACCGGGCAGGTTGGTCAACATCATACCGAATGCAATGGGGAGCAGAAGCAACGGTTCGAAACCTTTTTTGATGGCTAAGTACATCAAAACAAAGGAGACCAGGATCATAATGAGACACTTAGGATCCGCTGCAAATCCGGAAAAACCGGTCTGTCCCAGGAAATTAATAATTGTTTCCATAGTATAACTCCTTTATAAGATTGTTTCTTTTATATGCTGATGTGATACACACTATTGCATCAGCTGAATCGAATCATTCTCTAAATCGGATTATTTGATTACGCACAGAACAGCACCGCTCTCAACAGCAGCACCCTTCTCTACATTTACAGAAACTACCTTACCGGCTTTAGGAGCCATAATTTCATTTTCCATTTTCATAGCTTCCAGAATCATCAGAACCTGACCGGCAGCAACGGTAGCACCGGGAGTTACATTGATGTTCAGGATGGTACCGGGCATGGGGCTGGTAACTTTCTCACCGCCAGCGGGTACAGCTGCAGGAGCAGGAGCTGCTACGGGAGCGGGAGCTGCAGCAGGAGCAGGAGCTGCCTTCGGAGCAAAATCTTCGCCATCTTTCAGGGCTTCCAGAGCGATTTCATAGTCAACGCCGTTAACATTTACACGATATTTTTTCATTTTAGTGATTCCTTTCTGATTGCATTAAATTAAATTCTTTTAATAGAAACGATCTGGATCTTGGAAATATCGGTTCCCAGATCCTCTGCAATTGCAGCGGACACAGCTGCAACAAACTCGGCTCGATTCGGGATCTCAGCCGGTACGGGAGCAGCAGGAGCTGCTGCAGGGGCTGCAACAGGAGCTGCAGGCTTAGCTGCCTCATCTTTTGCAACGCCATTGATGATCAAACTCATGATTTTGATCAAAAGAATGATACAGATCAAACCGATAAATACGGTACCCATACCCATGGCCACAACAAAAGCGCCGGAAAGCTCTGTCGTTGTAACAGCAGTTTCAAGAAGTAACATAATAGATTCTCCTTTCATTAGCATTTGTTTATGATAATACCCGAGTCGACCCTTTGAAAATGAATTCATAAAAAGCCAAACTCTAACGCATTTTATCAAATTACTTAACATGATACCATCTTTTTAATCATATTTCAATATCAATTTACAATAAAAGTTGTTCAGAGTCTGTGGATATATCCCCTATTAATACCGGTCACCCTTGACAATTGCTGAATGCTGATTTCATCCACCAATTTTAAATTTCGCAAAAAATTATCTTTTTCTTCCCCTTCCAATTCGTTCAGCGAAACACATCCAATTTCCTGCAGCCGAATTTGGACCAGCGTTGCTGCCTCATCGTCGCTTCTTCCGTATTTTAAAGGCACTTCCTCCAGCATATGAATTTCTCCTTCAGCCTGATTCATATATGTTGTATATCCTCCGCTGAAATGCAAACTGTCCAATACTAGACGCCGATCTACCAAATTTCCGGGTATTAAATATAATCGATAACTGCTCCATGCATACTTCTCCATTCGATCTGTCAATCCAGCCCTTACCGGTTCCTGATGAATATGCCTTACCACCTCCAGCACTTCCTCCTCTGTTTGAAGTGGTTCACTCAAATACCGTCCTCGAAACAGTGCTTCCCCCCGTGGCAAATCGTACTTGAGCCGATACCAATAAGAAAAACTAACACCGATCCTCCGCATAAACACCGAAATCGATTCCTCTGCCGTTTCTTCGATTACCAAATGAACATGATTCTCCAAAATACAAAAGGCATACAACTTGATTCCTGTTTTCGCCTTGTACTTGAATAGTATTTCCAAGTACAAATCTTTATCCGACTTATGCCGAAATATCTCTTCTAACCTTCGTCCTTGTACCACCACATGATGAATGCCTTTTTCATTTCTTTTTCTTGCGTATCTTGGCATCCTGTAACCCTCCAATCAAATCAATTTTTCCTGTTTCCCCAACACCTGCAAACAGTGCCCTCAGGAAAGTTGACCTAATTATAGGAACTACCATGCCGCATTACCAGAACACAAATGTCAAAAAATGCCGAAACTTAACATACCATGTCAAATTTCGGCAAATTTTTTTCACTTTTTTTAATTTTTTCGCTTTTTCACCGCCGGACATCTCAGCTTATTCAGCTTCCGGTGCAAACAAAGCCTCTGCAAATTCCCTTGCATTAAAAGGACGCAGATCGTTGATTCCTTCACCAACACCTACATATTTAACAGGAATCCCCAGTTCATTCATAATACCGATGACCACACCGCCTTTAGCCGTACCATCCAACTTGGTCAATACGATACCGGTGATGGGCGCTACCTCTGCAAACAGTTTCGCTTGGCTCAAAGCATTCTGACCGGTGGTGGCATCCAGCACCAACAGCACCTCACGATGTGCAGTGGGAAATTCACGTTCCAAAATACGACCGATCTTGCGCAGCTCCTCCATCAGATTCTTTTTATTGTGCAAACGACCTGCGGTATCGCAGATCAAAACATCGGCCCAACGGGAATGGGTAATGTCAGCCGCATCATACACAACCGCACCGGGATCGGTTCCCTCGGCATGACATACGATCTCTACGCCCGCGCGCTCAGCCCATACCTTTAGCTGATCGATGGCCGCCGCCCTGAAAGTGTCCGCTGCAGCCAAGATCACATGATGACCGTCTTCCTTCAGCTGATACGCCATCTTACCAATGCTGGTAGTCTTGCCGGCACCGTTCACGCCGATCACCAGGATCACGTTGGTCATACCGTTCACAATAATATCAGGATTTGCCGTTTCCAAAATGCGGCAGATTTCCTCTTTAAATAATTCATATACTTCCTCGGTGGTGGACAAGCGCTTTTCCTTCGCCTTTTTACGCAGATTTTCAACCACCTGCATGGCAGTCTCCATACCCATATCACCCAGGATCAGTGCCTCTTCCAATTCCTCATAAAAATCCTCATCGATCTCTTTATAAGAACTAAAGACACTGGTAATATTACCCATAATACTGTTTCTGGTCTTCTCCAGACCCTTTTTCAGTGCACTAAATAATCCCACAGTAATCTCCTCAAATTATTTATTGAAATTTAACCGAAATACACTTCGATACACCCTTTTCCTCCATAGTTACACCGTACATGGTGTCGGCAGCCTCCATGGTACCCTTACGATGGGTAATAATAATGAACTGGGTGTGTTCACACATTTCACGCAAATAGTCCGCGTAGCGGCCAACATTGGCATCATCCAGTGCTGCCTCAATCTCGTCCAGAATACAGAACGGGGCCGGATTTAACTGATGAATGGCAAAGAGCAGCGCAATGGCCGTCAGTGCACGCTCACCACCGGAGAGCAGCATCATGCTCTGCAGCTTCTTACCCGGGGGCTGGGCAATAATGTCAATGCCTGCTTCCAGTGCATTTTCGCCCTCGGCCAGTTTCAAAATACCCTGACCACCACCGAACAGCTTTTGGAATACCACATTAAAGGTCTTGGAAATTTCCGCAAAGCCCTTGGTAAACTGTTCCTCCATTTTCTTGGTCAGCTTTTCGATCACCTCACGCAGGCCGGCCTCAGACTGTGCGATATCATCTCGCTGCTTAGTCAGGAATTCACAACGCTCCGTCAACGCGATCAATTCCTCAATCGAGTCCACATTGACATTACCCAAACGGCGAATGGCTTCCTTCAATTGAGAAACCTTCTTTTTCATAGCCGTTTGACTGCCCAGTTCCTTTTGCTCTTCAGGATCCTTCTTCTCCCAGATCGCCTTAGCTGCGCCATAGGTCAGTTCATATTCATCCCAAATACGATCCTGCAGATCGGTCAGATCTTTTCTGGCTCGGTTTGCCTGATTTTCCAAACGAACCTGTTCTTTTTCCAAGGCACTGAAGGCACGCAGAGTTTCCTCAGTTTCCCGAATACTTTCATCGCGTTGATGATCCTTTTCGGCACGATGTGTCTCCATGATCTTCATTTCTTCACTCTTAGCCGCTATAGCAATATCCAGTTGCTTCTGCTGCTCCTCGATTTCGAGGATCTTGACTTTCGCCTGCTGCGCTTCATCCAGACGCTGCTGACGATCTTCCAATATTTGATCCGCTTCCTGAGCCAGATTTTCAATTTCCTGAGATTCCCATTCAACGGTTCGTTCCATAAACTGCTTCTGCTGTCTTAAACCGGCCAGTTCCATTTTTTGCTGGGCAGCCTGACCTTTTTCTGCTTCGATCTGTCCACCCAATACCTGCACGGCAAGTTCAGCTTCTTCTTTCTTCTGCTCTCGCTCTGCCTGCACCGCTTCCAGATCAGCCAGCTTTTTGCGGCTTCGCCGCACAGCCTCTTCATGTTCCTGATGGGACATTTGCAGCTGCCTACGGCTTTCTTCCATTTCTCCGAGCTGACTCTGGGTATGCTGATAAATAAAGCTTAGCTGTTCCCACTGCTGGCGTACGCTTTCTGCCTGCCCGGCGATCTGCATGTATTCTTTGTTTTTCTCATCCTGCTGACGGCTTAGCTGCTGACGCTGTTGGGACATTTTGGAAACTTCCACCTGCAGCAATCTGCCCTCTTCACGTTTTTCACTTAACTGGGTCTGCAGTTTTTCGATCTCGCCCTTTCGTCCCAGAATACCACCGGATTTAGCACCGGTACTACCACCGGTGATGGAACCGCCGATATTAAAGATATCTCCCTTCAGGGTTACCACGCGCAGGGCATTACCATAGCGACGGGACACCTTTGACGCACTGTCAAAGTCCTTAGCCACCACCACATTGCTTAGTTGTCGGGATATGATCTTATCGTAAGTCTGATCGTAGTGGATCAGCTCATGACCAAAACCAATCACACCGTACATATCTTTCACAGCTTCTTCATTTTGGAAGGCACCACGAGCGGTCACGCTGTCCAAAGGCAAGAAGGTGGCTCGGCCTTTTTTACCTTCCCGAAGCACATTGATAAGCTCCTTGGCACATTCGGTATCTTCAACAATGATGTTCTGAATGGCGGCACCCAAAGCGATTTCAATAGCCAGGGCATATTCCGAAGGAACACGGATCACATCCGCCAAAGTACCGTGAATGCGTCCATATCGCCTGGGATCCTGCTTTTTCAGCTGCATCACTGCCTTAACACTACCGCTGAAGCCTTCATATTCATTTTCCATATTTTGCAGCCACTGGATCTGATTCTGTAATCCTCTCATGGACACCAACAAAGATTCCTGTTGCTGCTGTTTTTCCCGGATCGCGTGACGGATCTGCTCCACCTGACTGCTCAGCTGAGTAGTTTCCTCTGCCAATGCTTTTTGTTGAAGCATTAGTTCATCTTTTTCCTGTTCCGCCTGCTCCATGTGAGCCTTTTGCTCTTCTGCCTGACGAGACAGTTCATATCCACGACTGGCCATGGATTCCTGCTGACTCATATCCTGTTCCAGCACCATCGCCTGACGTTCAGTGCGGCTACGCAGTCCGCTCAGTTCTTGCTGCAATTCCGCAGCCAAATTCTGCGCTTCCTGTAAAGCAGTCTTCAAAACCAGAAGCTGTTCTTCCTTTTTAGTCAATCCTGCTGTCAACTGCTCCTGACTCTGTTCCTGATCAGCGATCTTCTGCTCCAGTTCTTTCAGCTTGATCTCTTCTTTTTTAACGGTAGCCACACGATTGCTCATGCGGTTCTTGATATCTTCCAGACGCTGCTGCAGCGATGCATACTCTCGCTCTCCGTTTTCCGCCTGCTGCTGCAGCACACGCTTATCACCTTCGCCGCTCTCCTTCTGCAGTCGAAGTTCGTTATGTTCTTCATATAAAGCAGTCAAGCGCTGACGAGCCTCATCGGCTTCACGGGCAAACTGTTCTGAACGAGCCTTGGCTTCCAACTGCTTCACACGTGAACTCTCGATTTGTTCATTCAAATCACTGAGCAATCCACTGACACGCTCAAATTGAGCCTGTAGCTGTTGGTACTCTCCCAAGAAGGAAGCTACCTCGTAGGTCTTTAACTCTTCTTTCAAAGCCAGATACTGCTTAGCAGTCTCTGCCTGCTTTTCCAAAGGTCCCAAACGAGCAGTCAGCTCATCCAAAATATCGGTCACACGGCTCAGGTTGTCCGCCTCGTCCGCTAACTGTTTTTCCGCCTGTTCTTTACGGGTCTTATATTTGACAATACCGGCCGCCTCTTCGAAAATCATACGGCGGTCCTGGGGCTTGGTGGACAACAACTGATCGATCTGACCCTGACCGATTACACTGTAACCATCTTTACCGATACCGGTATCCATCAGCATTTCCTGTACGTCCTTCAAACGGCAGCGGCTTCCATTGATCTGATACTCGCTCTCACCGGAGCGGAACACCCGGCGACTGATGGCCACTTCATCAAAATCCACCGCCATCTTTTTATCCTGATTATCCAGCACCAGCGTTACCTGAGCAAAATTCACAGGTTTTCTGCGCTCAGTACCGGCAAAGATAACGTCTTCCATTTTAGATCCACGCAG
>JAZQUJ010000084.1:0-23400 GCA_045631245.1 Bianqueaceae bacterium | reverse complement strand
TATACTTTTATTCCATCTGTTTTCATAGGTTTTCCATCTCTTGCCAAAGTTTCATTTTCTACGATAAACGAGTGCTTTTTCTTTGCACCTGAGAGAAATACTCTGTCATTATATCCTGTCATAGAAACACAAAGAATATATGCTAGAAACAAAATTGCTGGGAGAATCCAAATTACTAATAGATATGGATTGCGAAATAAATATGAAAACAAGGAAAAAACAAGAGATAATATGACTGAAATTACTGTCGGGAGGAATAAATTGATACAATTATAGATTTCTATAGCCTTTCCATCATTATAGCCATAAAAAGATATGTTCTGCTTTTCCATGAGGTTTCCTCCTTTCAAAATATCTGTTAGACAAATTCAAGTTTATCTAACAGTTCGCCTGTATGAATATTGTATTCCAAAATATCAAATAAAGCAATGAAAAAGAACCGTAATCGGGATAGCTTTGTATCCTAATTACGGTTCTTTTTTGGTGGAGACGGAGAGAAGAAAACAGTTTTATGATGCATTACAGAGAAAAGTAAGAAGAGCTCAAAAGCTCACCCGCAAGATTTTAGCGAACAGCGTCTTCTTGCGGATGAGCTTGTTTACGGATCGGGTTAATTGAAGAACCGAAGGTTCTTCCTAAAGTTCGCCAAAGGCGAACTTTTTTATTCTCTTATTTTACTTGCCACTCTCAGTCCGGATTCCAGCTGAATGCGGATCAACTTCTGGATCGGTACGATCTCATATTTCAGGTTGGCTTCGGCTTCGGCGGCCTTTTCCATCAGCTTATCTTCAAACAGGCGGAAAGCTTTGGTTAAAGCCTCCTTCTTAGCAGGATCGTTCTCGCCGCGTTTTTCCATCTCTTCCAGTTCCATCTCGTGGGCTCTGGTGTAGAGGCACAGGGTCAGGCAGGCGAAGAAGGGCTGCAGGTCAATGTTGGAGAACTTTTCAGCTACAGTGGCGTTCTTCTGATATTCCGGGTTGGTCTGCAGCATTTTGCGGGTAGCGGAATCATCGTTAATACTGTTGAAACCGTTCATGGCAAACTTGAAGGGATTTTCAGGATCGATTAGATCCCAGGCGATCTTCATGGTTTCAGCGGCGAACTCACGCATTTCTTTTCTGTAATCCAAAGCGTACAGGTTAGCGTCGCGGCGTAGTATGTCGGATTCTGACAGATCGCAGATGGCAGGATTGAAGAAGTAGGGTTCCTCGGTCAGCAGAGTGAAGGCATTGCAGCGATCCAAACCATAGGAGGCGCTGCAGTCGCCACAGGGAATCAAGCGTTCCGGATGCTCCTCGCCATAGGAGGCATAGTATTCATAGGTATCGGCCTGACTGATATTTTTATAAATCGCAGGACTCAAACGGGTAATATAAGGAGCCTCGGGCTCGCCCAGATCCACCGGCAGGCCATTCTTAGCAGCTACATCACGCAGACCCTGATAGAAGTCCTCTTCAAAGGGATGGGTCACATACCAGTACACGCCGCCGAAGGCGGAGTTGTGCAGGGAGTACAGGAACTTCGGATGCAAGCGATCGATCAAGTCTTGCACAGCCTTGGTCTCAGGAATGGTGTCCTCAAAGTGCACGTTTTTATAGTCAAGGGGGAAGGTCCAGTCCACTTGGCGCGTGGGCGCGGGACGGAAGAAATGGCGTACATAGTTGGCAATGCCGAAGGGACCCTTGAACCAGGGCTCGTTGAGGCGGGTACCGTCCACATCCCAGGCTTTGATGATGTACCAGGTGTAGTCCAGGGCCTCGCGAACCTGCGCATCCTCGGCCAGGATCTGGGAGAAGGCTTCCAGCAGCATGGAGCCGATGGGCTCGTTGGGATGGGGCGTGCCGTAGCAGATGGCGTTTTCAGAGCCGTTTCCGATCTTCAGGCAGTAAATAGGGTGGCCGCCTCGGCTGCGGCCGGCCTCAAACAGCTCCACCACATCGGGGTAGGCCTGCGCCAAGCGCTTGCTGCTTTCATCCATCTCGTCTACGGTCATAAAGGTCTGATAGTCCGGCACCTTGGCCATGACGCGGTCTAATAATTCTTGAGAAATCATAAAGATTTACCTCCATTTTTCCTTTTTAGATTGTTGCGCGAAGCGTAAATTAAAATTGAAGAACCGAAGGTTCTTCCTAAAGTTCGCTTTAGCGAACTTTTTTATAATAGTAAACGGCCAGCTGAGTGCGGTCTCGCAACTGCAACTTGTCCAATAAGGTACTAATGTAATTGCGTACGGTGCCCTCGCTCAAATACAGTGACTGTGCGATCTCGCGGTTGCTCTGCCCATCCGCCACCAGCTGTAGAACCTGCAGTTCGCGCTCACTCAGGCCCAGAGCTTCCGGCGAAAGGGTGGGGGGCTCCGGCGTCAGCGACTGGATCTTGGAAATCACCTCGCCGCCGAACACGGTCTGACCGGACTGCACCGCCCGCAGGGCAGGGGCAATGCCGGCAATATCCTGCTTGATTAAGTAGCCGCGGGCACCGATCTTCAGCGCCTGGGCAATATATTCGCTGTCAGAAAAGGTAGTCAAATACAGGATCCGCGCCGAAGGATCTTCTCGCAGGATCTGTTCCCCGGCGGCAAGGCCGCTAACAGGCTGCATCTGAATGTCCATCAGTAGGATGTCGGGAGCGAAGCCACGGTACAGGCGGATCGCATCCTCACCACTGGCCCCGGTGGCCAGCACTTCGATGTCGTCCTGGGCGGATAAAATGGTCTGCAGCGACATGCATACAAAGGGGTCATCGTCGATGATGATGATTTTCACTGTGAAACCTCCTGTTCGTTTTTGGGAATCGATATAAATATGCGAAATCCGCGGTCTGTTTGAATGATCATATTGCCTTGCAGGGCAGTGACTCGCTCTTGAATGTTGTGGAGTCCAATGCCAGTGGTTCGCGAATGCGAACTACCGAAAAAGCCAGCGGATGAAGTACTCTGAGTGATCAGCTTGCTCGGACTGCCGTTATCTTCGATGATCAGCTGGTACAAAGCCGGATGCTCCAACACCGAAACGGTGGCGGAGGTGGCATTGCTATGCCGAGCGATGTTGGACAGGGCCTCTTTGACTACGGCGATGAAGCAGTAGTGGATGGGAGGGGGCACAGGCTGGCAGGTGTAGCGCAGGGTGACAGGGCAGGCGGGAAACTGATCGATGAGCTTTTGTAGTTCCAGGCGCAGGTCAAGAGCTTCGTCATGGAGGTCATGAACGCTGGCGCGGATGTTGGTCATGGCATCTTCCAAGGTGGTCTTCACCATGCCAAGGGCCTCTTTGTTTTCGGGCTGCATGACCTCAAGGGCGCTGACCTGAAACAGGGCACGGGTAAGCAAATGGCCCACGTTGTCATGGATCTCCCGGGCCAGGCGGCCGCGCTCGGTGAGGGTGGCCAACTGGATCTGATAGTCCTGTTTTTCCAGCAGGGTTCTATTTTTTTCTTCCAATGAACGTTCCTTTTGGATGGCGTCATCCTGCAAGGCGTAGAAGCGATGTTCCTGCAGCTCAATGGCATGGGAGTTGTAAGCCAGCAGCATGGCCAGCAGGCACAGGGCAGCTACAGTGAGCAGAGTGAGAGGAGCCGGCAGGCAGATCAGTAAGGGAATCAGCCAGAAAAAGGAACGGGGGTTCATGTTTGATGTGGGACTGCCGGATTGCGAGGGGGCATAGGCAGAAAGGTCACAGGTTCGCAGCAAATAGGCGCACAGCGGTAAAAAGAAGAGCAGCGGAGGCCAAAGGATTATGGCAGCAGCATAGAAAAGACAGAGAAGTGTGCATGGTTTGGGCGACAGACAAAGGCCGATGGCGGTCAAACTGACTGACAGTAACATCGCGGATAGACTGCGAAGAGTGAAGGGATCCGTCTGAAGGAGCAGACAGATGAGCCAAAGGATGGCGGGGTAAATTAATTTCTTCATGTTATATAAGTCGTCAAAAAAGGTGACTTGGTTTCACGATTTTTAAATTTTTTATTGGATAAAGGCGGTTTCAAAGGCGTTATGAATCAACCGACGGATCAGGTCCTCATCTTGATAGGAAGCCAACAGGAATTGCAGTTCCTGTGTCAAGGTAGTACCGCTGACGGTACGATTATCGGTATTGACACTGACTTTGAGACCTTCCTGTTCGAAGCGGCGCAGCGGATAGTCTTCAAAGCGCCCAATGGCTGTGGTCTGCAGGTTACTGGTGGGGCACATTTCAACGCCTAGCCCGGTGCGAGCCAGTTCTTTCATCAGGACCTCATCTTTCATCAGGGCGATACCATGACCCACACGGCGGGCACCCAGTTCGTAGGCTTCTTTTACATTTAAAGGACTGCCGCATTCGCCGGCATGGATGGTAAAGGGAAGGCCTTCAGCCTTGGCAGCCTGGAAGAGGTCGCTGAAATCACGAATGGGGTGCAGCACTTCGTTGCCGGCCAGATCCAGGGCGCAAATGCCGGGGCCGGGACGGCTGGCACTGCTTTGGAAAGCTAAGGCAGCGCGCAGGGCGCGCATGTTGTCTTCGGGAGAATGATGCTGCATGGCGCACACGATCAAATGGGCCTTAGTGGCTCCTGACGTCTCTTTTTCCGCTTGGCGGATGCCAATGAGCAGGTTTTCAATGACGGTTTCGGGGCTTAGTCCCTGCAGGGTGTGCAGCAGCGGGGCGAAGCGGATCTCGGCATAGACCACATTTTCAGCGTGCAGGCTGAGCAGCACGTCGTGGGCAGCGGTCTGCAAATTTTCAGCGGTTTGGAGGCCTTGCAGAGGCAGGTCGAATTTTTCTAAGTACTGCGCCAGATCGCGGCAACGGGCCGGAGCCTGTACGTCGTTTTGGGTCAGATCGGTGCGGGCTAACAGCTTTTGCAGGGTAGCCAGGGGCAGAGAACCGTCCAGATGACAGTGGAGCTCGGCTTTGGGTAGGGTGAAGATGTCCATGAGGGCCTCCTTAAATCATGATTGGATTTATTGTACCACGGACGGCTGGTTTTGGCTAGGGGGAGTTGAGAAGCATGACATTTGTCACATCACAAAGTGATTTCGTCCACTTTTCCCGCTATGCGGGTCGTGATATACTGAATACAGTTAGAAGTGGGAGGCGAATGCAAGATGAAACTGCGAAATTCACAATATAAAATCGATGACACAAGCATTTTGAATTACTATGAGCTGGCTGCAAACAAACCGAAACTTTTGATGCTGCATGCTCAGGGAACCGATTCTCTTAGTTACATGAACGTGGCGAAGCGGCTTTCAAAATACTTTCATATTTATTTGGTGGATTATTACGGACACGGAGGGAGTTCTCATAATAGAGAAAAATATGACCTGATCAATATTGGTAATGACGTGATTGATTTCATCCATAACGCGATCGGTGATGAAGTTGCAGTGGTGGGACATTCTTCTGGCGGATTGATCGCAGCTTATGTTGCAGCAAACTGTGGATCATGCAAAAAACTTTTTCTTGAAGATCCACCCTTCTTTTCCAGTTGGGGCGAAAGACGCTTCAATACCTATAACTACAAAGACCTGTCCTCGGTGTGCCATAGCTTTATTGAGCAAGAGGAAGAAAAGGATTTTGTATATTATTATTTTATCAATCAATATTGCTGGAATTTCTTCCCGGAAAATGTTAGGGAGAATCTGAAGAAAAAGCTGGGTGGGTTTGCCTTAAAGTATCGAACCAAACATCCGGACAAGAACTTAAAGGTTCGCTTTTGGCCTAAAAAGTTCTTGCAGGCCTTCCAAGGCTTGCAGTACTATGATCCTTACTTTGGAGAAGCATTTTACATTGACTCCTTCAATAACAATGTGGATTATCACAAGCTGCTGACTAACATACAGTGTGAAACATTATTTATGAAGGCAAATACAACCATCGGTGAACAGGGACTTCTGCAAGGAGCCCTGTCGGAGGAAGATCTGAAGCAGGTGAATGAACTGATTAAAAATATGACCATCGAATATTACGATTGCGGTCATAACATTCACGGAGAAAAATCGAAACAATTTATCAAAGCATTGATCAACGGGAGGACTAAATTATGATAGAAGTTAAAAATCTGGTAAAGCGCTACGGAAATCTGCTGGCGCTGGATCATTTTAATTTATCGGTTAAAGACGGCGAGATCTTTGGCCTGCTGGGTCCCAACGGAAGCGGAAAAAGCACCGCCATCAACTGTATGCTGTCACTGCTCAAGTATGAGCAGGGCGAGATCAATCTGTTCGGCGAACCCATGACGCCCACCAGCTATGAACTCAAGCGCAAGATCGGCGTGGTCATGCAGAATGTGGCCGTTTTCGATGAACTGAGTGTTCGGGAAAACATCGAATATTTCTGCAGTTTGTACGTGCCGGATAAAAAACGCTGCAAAGAACTGACAGAAGAAGCCATTGAGTTTACCGGTCTGCAGGATTACTGCAAGATGCGTCCTAAAAAACTCAGCGGTGGTCTGTTGCGTCGCCTCAATATCGCCTGCGGCATTGCCCACAAACCGAAACTGATCTTCATGGATGAGCCTACGGTGGCAGTGGATCCGCAGAGCCGTAACAATATATTAGAAGGAATTCAGCGCCTCAATCGAGAAGGGGCCACGGTGGTGTACACCAGTCACTACATGGAAGAGGTGGAGCAGATATGCTCACGCATCATGATCATGGATAAGGGCCGCGCCATTGCCACAGGCACCAAGGAAGAACTGAAGGCCATGATCCGTACCGGCGAAAAGATCCAAATCGAAGTCTATGGATTAAATGACGAAATTCTGGCGCAGATCCGGAATCTGCCCCAGGTGCTGAGCACCCAATATGACAATGGCCTGCTCAAGACGGAGTGTAAGGCCGACAGCCATGGACTGGTAGCGGTGCTGGATCAGCTGCGCCAGGTAGGCCTGGCGCCGGGGCGCATCTTCGCGGAACCGCCCACATTGAACGACGTATTCCTGGAGATCACGGGGAAGGAGCTTCGAGATTAATGCTATTACAATCCATTAAAGAATCCATCAAGCTGGCCGTCCGTACCAAGGAGGTTTTGTTTTGGACCATGATCTTCCCGCTTCTGCTTTCCACGATGTTTTACTTTTCTTTTGGCAAGTTGGATGAGGCTGAGCAGGTCAGCATCATTCCGGTGGCCGTGGTGGAAGATGAGGCCTACCAAGCTGATCTGACCTTAGAGGCTTTATTAAACACCCTGAGTGACGGGGAGAACGCAATGCTGCAATTGAACTCCTGCGAAAGCGAGGAGGCTGCGCTGCAGCTTTTGGAAGCCGGAGAAGTAGACGGCTGCATTCAAATAGAAGAAAATGAACCATTGTTAATTGTAAAAGAGGAAGGGATCAACCAAACCATTTTGCGTCAAATTCTGAACCAATATAAGCAGACTGCCTATAGCATTACCGAAGCTGTGCAAGAGGCGCAAAACTTAGGCGATCCTCAGATGATGCAGCAGATCCTGGAGTCGATCGATGCACTGCAAAGCGAGGAGCAGACAAGTGCTTCCATGGTGGAACAGGTGAGTCTGACCCGCAGCAATCCTTCAAACATGTTGGGCTTTTTCTATGGCCTTCTGGGCATGGTGTGCCTGTTTGGTTCTTTCCACGGCAACAATGCGGTGATCCGACTGCAGGCGAATCAATCTGCCCTAGGAGCGCGCCGCTGCATTTCACCTCGAAAATATACGATTGAAATGCTGGGCTCTGTAATTGGCAGTGTGATCGTCCACGTGATCTCGGTGTGGATCACCCTGGCCTTTCAGGCCTTGGTGCTCAAAATCGATTTCGGCGGTCGTCTGCCACTGGCCATGATCTGCTGTACCAGCGGTGCCATGGTGGGTGTTGGCATGGGTGTGCTCATGGGGTCCTTCCCAAAACTCAGTGCTAACGCTAAAACCGGTCTGTCGGTTGCCGTATCCATGGTACTTTCCTTCCTGGCCGGCCTTATGGTTGGCGGCATGAACTACTGGGTGCATCAGCATATCCCGTCGCTGAGTTGGATCAATCCTGCCGCTCGCCTGGTGGATGCCCTGCAGAGTTTGTATTATTTCGACTCCCTGTCAACATTTTGGCTGAACAACGCGCTGTTGCTTGTGTTTGCCGTAGCCGTTTTCCTGTTGTCGGCCCTGCGCCTGCGGAGGTATCAATATGAAAGCATTTAAAACTTGTTTATTAATCGCACGAAATAGAGTGGGAACCCTGATTACGTTTATCATGGTCTTTATTGGAATCAGCATCTTCAGCAGTCAAATGCAGGGAGATACCATGGAGGCTGCTTTTCAAGGAGAGGCCGTTCCGTTTACACTGGTAAACCGTGATGCCGATTCACCGGTGATTCATGGGCTGCGAAAGTACCTGCAGAGTTTATCGCCGGAAGTACAGCTGGAAGATGATGACTATACGCTACAGAACGCGCTGTACTACGGTGAAACGCAGTTCATCGTCATCGTGCCCGAAGGGTTCAGCGAAAACTGGCCGCAGCAAAGCGTGCAGGTCAGCACCCGCCCGGACACCTGGCAGGCTTACTATATGAATGCGCTGCTGGATAGCTATTTCAATCAGGTCAAACTGCAGCTAAGTCTGCATCCGGCAGAGCCGGAAAAAGCGGTAGAAGCTGCACTATCCAGCCTGCAGCAAGAGGTGCAGGTGGAAAAACAGCGTTTCGGAGCCGGTTTAGAAGTGGGCGAGGGCTATCAGGTTTATTTTAGAATGGTAGGCTATGCGCTGATCATGCTGATCTATCAGTTTATTAGTTCTGTGCAGATGGTCTTTGGCAAAAAGGAACTGCGCATGCGTCATGGCAGTTCACCTCTGAGTCAGCGCAGACTCACGATGGAGATCGTCTTCTATGGGGCCTTGATCAGTTTGGTTGTTTGTGCCATCTTGCTGGGAATTGCCTTTACGATGTACGGCGATTATTTGGCCGCTGGCGGCTGGAAGTATTGTGCTCTGTTGGCAGTCAACGTGCTGAGTTTTATGCTGGTGGCGATTACTTTGGCGATCCTGTGCAGTCAGTTTACCACCAGTGATGTGGTGCAGGCCATCATCAGCAATTTTGTGTCGCTGGCGCTGAGCTTTTTGGGTGGCTTGTTCGTGCCACTGGAGTTTTTGAGTGAGGGAATGCTGAAGATCGCACGGTTTTTGCCGACCTACTGGTATGCAAATACTTTTGATACGATCAATCATTTGACATCCTATTCAGCACAGGCGCTGGAGCCGGTGGTGCAGGGCCTTCTGCTGCAGCTGGGCTTCGCTGCTATGTTCTTCTGCCTGTCTTTAGTGGTATCAAAATACAAGAGCATGGAGAACTGACATTGACTTTTGACGATTGGTATTGTATAGTTTGAATCAGTAACTTAGGGGGGCTGTTTGCACCGACTTTTACTTGGGTGAAGAAGGTTGCGAACGGTCCTTTTTTATAGAATACTGAGAATAAAAGGAGATTCAAACATGAGAAAAAATCTGGGTGTTAAACCATATTTTTATCCGATGCCGGTGCTGGTGATCGGTACATATAATGAGGATGGCACTGCCAATGCCATGACAGCGGCCTGGGGCGGCATTGCCAATTCCGATCTGGTGGCCATTTGCGTGGATCGTGGTCACAAGACGGTGGAAAACTTGCAGGTGCATAAAGCCTTTACCATTGGCATTGCCACGGAGTCTACCTTGGCAGAGGCTGACTATTTGGGTATTGTTTCCGGACATAAGGTGCCGGATAAGGTGGCTAAAACCGGTTTGACTGTAGTTAAGAGTGAGTTGGTGGATGCACCCTTGTTTGAAGAGTTTGCCATGTCCATGGAATGTGAAATGGTGAAATATGATGACGAAATGGAACTGCTTTATGGCCGTATTAAGAATTTGGGCGTGGATGAGTCGGTGCTGGATGAAAAGGGCAATATCGACCGCTTTAAGCTGAAACCCATTACCTTTGACACGGTGTACAACACTTATACCGCCCTGGGTGAGCAGGTGGGTACAGCTTATAAAGATGGTTTGAAATTCAGATAAGTTTACTGGATCAGATAAGGAGAAATTTGATATGCAGATTCGTACACCGGATTATATTAGTATTTATGTGGAAGGCGGCAGTGAAAGCTTTGCCTATGCAGGCTGTGTTGTCAAAGAAGATGTGACAGTGGAGGCATCCCTGCGAGGCGAGCAGCTGCATGTGGACTTGACCGCCGATGAAACGCCTGTAAAATATATCAGCCTGCGCTGGAATTTTACCGAAAGTGAAAAACGCTTCGATCAAGTGAAAGTATATGGCGATGTGTGGGAGCGCAGCTACTGCAATCTGGAATGGCGTGGTATTGTGGCGGATCGTATGATGCCGTGGGTATGTGCGGTTTCCAATGGCAGCGACCAAAATCGTGATTATGCCGGCCGGTATACCGAGTGCTTTGGCGTGAAGACTCAGCCTAATGCCATGTGTATGTGGCAGTACGATACCGCCGGTGTGACCCTGTGGCTGGACGTTCGCTGCGGCGGCATGGGCGTGATTTTACAGAAACGCTGTTTGGCGGTTTGCGATGTGCTGTTCGGTGAGTATCGTGATATGTCGGCCTTCGATGCGTTGAAGGACTACTATAAACAACTGTGTGATGCACCTCTGACCGTGGATCATAAAGTATATGGCACCAACAACTGGTACTATGCCTATGGCGATACCTCCCACGAGGAGATCATCGAAGATACCCGCCTGCTGATGGAGGCCTGCGGTGAGCTGGAAAATAAACCTTACATCGTGCTGGACGACGGCTGGCAGAAAAATCGCTGCGATGCTCCCTGGGATGTGCTGCGCGAGGGTAAGTTTACCGATATGAAGGCTCTGGCGGAAGAAATGAAGTCGATGGGCGCTCGTCCCGGTTTGTGGATCCGTCCTCTGTCTGACCAGAATTTTGAGGTGACCGATCGAGACTGTGATATGCGCTCTGCCTGCAATCCTTTATATTTGGATGCCTCTCATCCGGAGACTTTGAAGTACGTGGGTAATTTGATCACTATGATCTGTGACTGGGGCTATACCCTGATCAAACATGATTTTTCTACTTATGATATTGTGGGCTTTTGGGGATTCCAGCGCGACAAGGAATTTGCGAAAGATGGCTGGACTTTCTATAATCGAAACAAAACCACTGCTGAAGTGATTCTGGATCTGTACCGCGTGATCCGCGAAGCTTCCAAGGGCCGTGCGCTGGTTCTGGGCTGCAACGTGATCGGGCACCTGGCAGCAGGTCTGGTGCACCTGAATCGTACCGGCGATGATACCAGTGGACGCGAATGGGAAAGAACCCGTAAGTACGGTGTGAATGCTCTGGCCTTCCGTATGCTGCATCATGAAAACTTCTTCCTGGCGGATGCGGACTGCATTGGCATTATGGGTCAGATCGATTGGAAGATGAATCGGGAGTGGATGACGGCTGTGGCCTACAGTGGTACTCCCATGTTTGTTTCTCCGAAACCCGGTGTGATGTCCGAGGAGGAGACGGCGGAACTGAAGGAAGCTTATCGTGTGAATTCAATTCAACAGGACGTGCTGGTACCCCTGGACTGGATGGAAAACGTAACACCTGAAAAGTGGCTGCTGAACGGCGAAGAAAAACAGTTCCACTGGTACGAACAGGCGGGCATCAAGGCGTTTTAAAGGAGGATTTGACGATGCTTTTATATATTATTCGTCACGGCGATCCGGATTATTCCACTGACACGCTGACAGAGCGTGGATGGAAACAGGCGGAAGCGGTGGGTAAGCGCATTGCCGCCGCCAAGATCGATCGCATTTTCACTTCGCCCATGGGCCGGGCGAAGCAGACGGCTGAGCCGGCCTGCAGGCTGCTGGGTCTGGAGCCAACAGTCGAGCCCTGGAGCCATGAGATCGGCGATGAGCGCCTGACTACTTACCCCGATGGGGTAAGAAAATCGGTGACCCTACTGCAGAATACCTATTATCGCGAGAATGGTAACATGGACCTGAGTTATCAAGAAAGTCTGGAATGTCCGGGTTTTAAGGAGTCGGATATGAAGACCGCCCTGGATTATATTGAAAAAAACGGAAATGATTTTCTGGAGCGGCTGGGTTATAAAGAGGAAAACGGTGTGTATCGGATCCTTCGAGCCAATGAGGAAAAGGTAGCTCTGTTTTGTCACGGAGCTTTTTCGCGGGCATGGATTTCCAGACTTTTACATTTGCCGGTGCATATGATGTGGGCATCCTTTGGTTATACCCATACCGGCGTGACGGTGCTGGAGTTTCGCAATAACGAGAATGGCATTACTGCCCCTCATTGCTTGTGCTATTCCGATATTTCCCATTTGTATGCAGAAGGATTGGACCGGATCTACGATAATGAGATCGAAATTTGATAAAAGCATCTTTCTTTTTCGTGGGTTCAATGATATAATGGATTCAGTTTATTGACTATATTGCTTATGAGCAAAATTTAAGGAGGTACACCCCATGCAGATTGGTGTTATGATCCCCGTTCGTAAAGATACAAATATGTTGGCTGAGCTGCAGAAAGTAAAAGATCTGGACCTGCAGTCCTGTCAGATCAGCATTTGGAATCCTGATTTTTATACTGATGAGTTGGCAGCTGAAATCAATGCAGCTGTAGAAGCTACCGGTATCGTTGTAAGCACCCTGTGGGCTGGTTATTCCGGTCCCATCGAGTGGAACTTCACCCAGGGTCCCCTGGTACTTGGTCTGGTTCCCCCGGCATACCGCGGTATTCGCGAGAAAGAGCTGCTGAGAGCTTCTGAGTTTGCCACCAAGATCAACTGTGTAAACATTGCTACCCATGCTGGTTTCATTCCTGAAAACTATCATGATCCCGAGTTCTGGGGTACCGTTGGCGTGCTGCGCGGTATTTGCCGTGTTCTGAAGACCCGTGGCCAGAACTTCCTGTTCGAGACCGGTCAGGAGACTCCTGTAACCATGCTGCGTACTATCGAAGCAATCGGTATGGACAACGTAGGTATCAACTTCGATACCGCTAACCTGGTACTGTACGGAAAAGGCAATGCAGCTGATGCCGTTCTGGTATTTGGTAAGTACATCATGGATACTCATATTAAAGACGGTAACTACCCTGTTAATGGTATTGAACTGGGCGACGAAACTGCAGTAGGTGAAGGTATGGCTAACTTCCCCTTGATCCTGCAGAGACTGAAAGACTGCGGTTACACCGGTCCCTTCACCATCGAGCGTGAGATCAGCGGCGACCAGCAGACCAAGGATATCATCAAAGCAAGAGATATGCTGAGAGATATCGAGAAGAATTTAAACTAATTAGATAGAGTTCATTGCAAAAAAAGTGTTAGAAGAGTGGGTGTCGAGGCCGGAACTTCCGGTTTCGCACCCATTTTTGTATGGAATGGCAGATATCGTGATAATGAAAGGGAAAACATGATATATAAATTGGAACATCCTGCTAAGGCGGCTCCTTTATTTGCCGGGTGGGAAGAAACCATTATCTGGTCCTGTCTGCAGGGGATCATGGGAGAGATCTATGTGGATGATGTGGAGCAACCAACGGCGGCCAAGGCGGTTTTGGGCGATTTTGCGTTTTTTGCCGGCCGGCCTGGCGTGGAACTGATTTTACATGAAGTGAGAAAAGGAATGATTCTGATACCACGTGAGGAAGCATGGGCGATATGTATAGAGGAGTGCTTGAGTGGGAAGGTCAAGGCTGCTCTTAGGTATGCTATATTAAAGGAAGAAAATGTTTTTGAAAAAGAGAAACTGCAGCAATATGCGGCTGCTCTGCCGTCAGGTTATGAGCTTAGAATGATCGATGAAAAGCGGTATCGGCAATGTTTGCAAGAAGAGTGGAGTGCAGATCTGGTCAAGCAGTTCGAATCCTATGAACTTTTTGCTCAGTATGCGCTGGGAGTTGTGGCGATTCGTGCTGACGAGATTGCGGCAGGTGCTTCCAGCTATTCAGCTTATGATAAAGGTATCGAAATTGAGGTAGATACCAAGGAGGAACATCGTCGTAAAGGTTTGGCTACTGCCTGCGCCGCGCAGCTGATCCTCAAATGCTTGGAAAAAGGTTGGTATCCCAGCTGGGATGCCGCCAATCTTTGGTCGGTGGCATTGGCAGAGAAATTAGGCTATCACCGCGGCGAAGAGTATATGATTTATGAAATAAAATAATGGAAAAGCAGTCTCTGTCAAAAACAGTGACTGCTTTCATTTTATAAATGGAGTTGCATTTCTATATTCGATTGTACTTGTTTCTCACGAACTTTTTCACCCTCCAGCAATTGGCCCAGTAGCAACGGACTCTTTGGGTCACATAGTTTCATATTTTGGCGGATAGAGTCGTCACTATAGTTGGCATAGCAGTAGCGACAGCCGTTCAAACAGGTATTATAAGCTCCAATATCCACACTTTCGCAGCAACCACAGTGTGTGCGCTGACCAGCGGCTTTATCCAAGAAGATGGGACACCCAATCACTCGCTCAATGCGTCGGGAATCGATACAGCTACCGGTCTGTACACCGTAAGGAGTCAGATCCATGGCCTCGCTGCAGGCGCGAATGGTCATATTGTAGTTGCCGGCAATTTCAGCCAGCGCTCCGGCCAGTTCTATCATTTCAGCTGAGGTGCAGGCTCGCAGCTCTGTTTTTCGTAGCCGCGTATACAGATCAATGAAGCTGATCACCACCTCATCAGTCACAGCGGCAAGGGTGTTGCAAAACCGGTCGAATGAAGTCTTGTGGAAATCGATCGTATAGCGAGGAGTTAGTAGAATTGGATCGTATCGCCAAACGAGTCGGTCTGGTCCGATTTGGCGGCCTAAGGCCGCAACCTGCTCCAGCAGCTGATTCTTCGGAGGGAGTCCGGGCTCCATGTCAGCTTCGTAAGGAGTGAGGCTGTGCTGAAAATAATAGCGGTAGCCCATACGATCCAGTTCATCCAGATGCTTTAAAAACGGTGCAGCATTCTTTGTCCAGAAAACAATGCAGTCCACCACATCGGGGGAGAGGGGCAGACGATGGATCTGGCTATGATTCATGGGATTGCGGGTGAGGACATAGCCTTCCCGCAGGCGGTTCATGAACCACTCGCCATGGTAGGTGGGAATATCGGTACGACGGGATGCGGACAGAATCATGGTTTATCTCCTACGAAATAATGAAACAGCTGTGAATGAGTTGATTTGAGCGGTGTGGGTATAAATTTAGATAACAAAAAACCGGATGCTGTTTACATCCGGTTTGTAGAGCGCGAAACGAGATTCGAACTCGCGACCCTCGCCTTGGCAAGGCGATGCTCTACCACTGAGCCATTCGCGCATATTGTTTTGAGCTTTTTTTCATTGCTCGCTTCAACGTTGACTATTATATTATAAAGGTTTCAAAATGTCAACACCTTTTTTATTTTTTTTTAAAACTTTTTTTGCGGAAATTTTGATTTAAAATGAAGTAGTATTTTGCAAAAGAGTGTGGTATAATTCTAGTTTGAGAGATTTTCTCTAAGAAGGAGATATAAATATGAAGCGATTCAAAAATGCAGTGGCTGTGATCCTTATGATGGCACTGATGTTTTCGATGACCGCTTGTGGAAAAGCAGAAAATGTTCAAAAGGCATTTGATGAGTTTACATGGCGCATGTTTGAAGAAAATGTGACCGCGGATACGATCACGCTTCATTATACTTTAGCCGATCCGGAAGGATATGGCATTGAAGCTCCGGAGGTGACTCTGGGAGAGGTAGACTTTTCTGAGGAAACTTTACAAGAAGAACAACAAGAAATAGAGGAACTGCTGAAAGAACTGGAAAGTTTCGATTATAATAAACTAACCCAAAAGCAGCAGCTCACTTACGATATATTGAAACAAGATCTGGAACTTAGTCTGGATTTTTATGACTTCGTCTATTTGTATGAGCCCTTTGCTTATACCAGCGGACTGCAGGCCAATATTCCTATCACATTATCAGAGTATCAATTCTACGACGAAGGTGATGTGGAAGATTATTTAACGATTTTGGAGCAGATCCCGGAATATTTTAATGACTATCTGGAATTTGAACGCGTCAAATCGGAAAAGGGCCTGTTCATGAATGAAAACTGTGCGGAGGAAGTGATCCGTCAGTGCAGCGATATGATCGCTGATCCGGAAAATATTGTGCTGATCCCTACCTTTGAAAGCCGTATTGAAAAGGTGGAAGGCTTAAGTGCTGGGGAAAAGGCAGCTTATATTGAAGAAAATTACAATGCGGTAATGGAATATATCATTCCTGCGTATGAAAATACCATCGCTGTATTCGAAGAACTGAAGACCACCGGCGAAAACGACCTGGGTCTGAAGTATCTGGAAAATGGTCAGGAGTACTATCGGTATTTGTTGGCCAGTGATGTGGGGACCAATAGAACTCCGGAAGAAGTCATCAGGCTGCTCGATGATGCTATGGACAGCGCCATGTCGGAACTGTATACGGTGGTGATGGCGGATTACGATAGCTATCTGGCCTACTTTGAAGCCTATGAAACGCTGTATACTAACAACCAGAATGATCCGGCGCAGACGATCCGCTTTTTTGAGGAAGCCATGGGCGATCGATTCCCGGAGCTTCCGGAGATCGAGTTCACCATAACTCCGGTGCACGAATCATTGGAATCCAGTGTGAGCCCGGCGTTCTATATGCTGCCGGCCCTTGACCGTTATGAAGATAATTCCATTCATATTAATGAAGGAAGTACCGGCGCAGATTCATTGTGGGCCACTCTGGCCCATGAGGGTATACCGGGACATATGTATCAAAACGTTTATTTCCTGTCACAAAATCCGGAACCGCTGCGTAAGCTTCTCAGTTTTGGCGGCTATGAGGAAGGCTGGGCTACCTACGTGGAAATGATGTCCTACGAATATTACGATTTCGAAGAACCGCTCTACGGCATTATGGAACGGATCAATGCGGAGCTGAATCTGCTGATCAGTGCCCGCATCGAGATCGGTGTGAACTACGAAGGCTGGACGCTGGAAGAAACCGAAACCTATCTGACGGAATTGGGCATGGATGCCAGTGCAGCGCAGGATCTGATGGATTATGTGATCGCAGAACCTGCCAACTATCAAATGTACTGTACCGGTTGGCTGGAGTTCGAAGAACTGCGCAGCTTTACCGAGCGAAAGATGGGCAATCAATTTGATGAAGCCGAGTTTCACAAGGTGCTGCTGGAGGCAGGTCCCTGCCAGTTTGACATTTTGCGTAAACTTGTGATAGAGTATACCAATCAATAAAGGAGGATCCGACATGAATTCAGGGTTAGGACGCTTTTATGAGCATTTTGATATACGTAAGATGAACAAAAACACTTGGATCATTGGCACTAAATATCCGGCCACTCCGTGGGGTTGCGACTGCTATTTGCTGGAATGTGGTGAAAAGTGCGTACTCATCGACTCCGGTATGAGTAAATTGAATATCCATGATTATATTAAAGAA
The DNA here is from genome assembly GCA_045631245.1 of Bianqueaceae bacterium. GTDB lineage: Bacteria > Bacillota > Clostridia > Lachnospirales > Bianqueaceae > CALWPV01. The sequence continues at coordinate 5,974 of JAZQUJ010000084.1, read as the reverse complement.
GTAAAAGTAACCGATAAACCGGTGGTAGCGGTAATCAATACTCACTCCCATTTCGATCACACCGGCGGCAATGGCTACTTTGATGCTGTATATATGAACCCCATAGGGGAAAAAGCTGCTAAAATTCCCTTTGACGGGAATACCGAGGATTATCCGCTTAACTATGAGATCACGCCCGTCAAAGACGGCGATATTCTGGATTTTGGTGATCGTCCGCTTCTGATTCTGGAGATCGGAGCGCATGATCTTGCCTCCATTGCGATTCTGGATAAGAAAAATCGTATTCTATTTACCGGTGATGAATTGGAGACCGGCTGGTGCAACGTGAATATGCGCGGCGAAAACAGACCCGGTCAGACCATTGAAAGTCACTATAATAATATGAAGAAACTCTACAGTCACTATGATGAATTCGATGTGATCTGCCCCGGACACCACGGTGCGCCCATCGATAAATCCACCTTGTTGGAGATCATGCACTGTGACGAAATGATTTTAAGTGGTGTGCCCGGTGAAACCGATACACCCAATCCGCCGAGTGACGGATACCGCGTAATGCGCTACAAACAGGCTCACATTGGTTATAATGAGCAGGCTATTTTTGAAAAAATTGATGATGGACTGGGGGTAGGGTGATGGCAAAAGACCTTATTCAATTAAAAGATTTAGTAATGGAATTCGGCGGAGAGCGAGTTCTGGATGGAATCAACTTAAATATTAAAGATAAAGAATTTTTGACCCTGCTGGGACCTTCCGGCTGCGGTAAGACTACTACACTTCGAATCATTGGCGGTTTTTTAACCGCCACCGATGGTACTGTGATGTTCGATGGTTCCTGCATCAACGATGTACCGCCCTATAAAAGACAGATCAATACAGTGTTTCAGCGCTACGCGCTGTTCCCGCACTTAAATGTATACGATAACATAGCCTTTGGTTTGAAGGTGGCAAAGCTGCCTAAAGACGAAATCCATGAACGAGTACATGAAATGCTGCAGGTGGTGGGCCTAAAGGGCTACGAGAACCGCCGCGTGGACGCCCTGTCCGGTGGTCAGCAGCAGCGTGTGGCCATTGCCCGTGCATTGGTTAACCGCCCGAAGGTATTGTTGCTGGACGAACCTCTTGGCGCGTTGGATCTACGACTGCGTAAGGATATGCAGATCGAGCTGAAGCGGATTCAGCAGGCTATGGAGATCACCTTTATTTATGTAACTCACGATCAGGAAGAGGCGCTGTCCATGTCCGACACCGTTGTTGTTATGGACAGGGGCCGTATTCAGCAGATCGGCCGTCCGGAGGACATTTACAACGAGCCGGAGAATGCCTTTGTTGCGGACTTCATTGGTGAGAGTAATATTCTAGATGGTGTAATGCTGGCAGACTATAAGGTACGTTTCTTTGGCCGTACCTTTGAGTGTTTGGATAAGGGTTTTGAGCCCAACGAACCGGTGGATGTGGTTATTCGCCCCGAGGACATTGACATTGTACCCAAGGAGCAGGGCCACCTGACCGGTACGGTAACAGCCATCACCTTCAAAGGTTTAAATTATGATATCATTGTGGAATTCCATGGTTTTAAGTGGCTCATTCAGACCACCGATTATCACGGGGAGGGAGAGACGATTGGCATCCGCCTGAACCCCGAGGATATCCACATTATGAAAAAGAGCGAATACTCCGGTATGTTTGGTGACTATAGCTCTTATTCAGCAGAATACGATGAGCTGATGGAGGATGCCAACGATGAAGAAGAATAATTCCATCCTCCTGAGTACTCCTTACATCCTTTGGATGTTATTGTTCACCTTGATCCCTCTTGGCGTGGTGGGCTATTATGCCTTGACTGACCCGGCTACGGGGCAATTTACCTTTAATAATATTAAAGAGCTTGGCATGTATATGCCGGTGCTGTGGCGCTCTATTTATTATTCACTGGTTTCAGCGGTGATCTGTTTACTGCTGGGTTACCCGGTGGCATACTTTATGGCGCATCGCAGTCCCTTTGCTCAAAAGTTTTTGTATATGCTGGTGATGCTGCCCATGTGTATGAGCTTCCTGCTGCGTACCATGGCCTGGGTGGGCCTGCTGCAGGATACCGGCATTATCAACCGGTTTCTGGAGTGGATCGGTATTGGCCATGTGCAGCTGATCCGAACCCCCGGAGCGGTGATTTTGGGTATGGTGTATAACTACCTGCCCTATATGATCCTTCCTTTGTATTCCACCATTGTGAAGATCGATCGTCGTTTGGTGGAAGCAGCGGAGGACCTGGGTTGCAATGGCGTACAGGTCTTCAAACGAGTGGTCCTGCCACTATCCATGCCCGGTATTTTGACCGGTATCACCATGGTATTCGTACCAGCGGTTTCCACCTTCTACATTTCCCAGAAGATGGGCAGTGCCGACATGGTGCTGATCGGTGATATTATCGAACGTCAGTTCAAACAGGGTAACAACGCTAACCTGGGCGCAGCCTTGAGTTTGGTATTGATGCTTTTGGTATTCGTTTGCACCGGTATCATGAACCGCTTTGGTAACAAGAACGATGGAGAGGGCGGTGATATCCTATGAAACGGACGAATCGCATCTTTACCATATTAATATTCATCTTTTTGTACATTCCCATGCTGGTGCTGATCGTTGGATCCTTCAACACCGGTAAGAATTTGGCTCAGTTTGAAAGCTTCACCCTGCAGCAGTATGTACGACTGTTTCAGGATGAAGATCTACTGCAGCTGTTGGGTAACTCCATTCTGATCTCGGTACTGGCCAGTATCATCGCTGTGGCCTTTGGTACCGTGGCAGCAGTGGGTATTCATAACCTGAAACCTAAAATGCGCAAGGCAGTACTGAGTTTGACCAACATTCCCATGACCAATCCGGATATCGTAACCGGTGTGTCGCTGTCGCTATTGTTTGTATTCTTGGGTACCAAGATGCTGGGCCAAAAGGAAGCGCTGAACTTTTATACGCTGCTGATCGCCCATGTCACCTTCAGCTTGCCCTATGTAATTCTGAATGTTATGCCTAAGCTGCACCAGATGGATAGTTCCCTCATCGATGCGGCCATGGATCTGGGCTGTACGCCCGTTCAGGCGTTCTTCAAAGTGACCCTTCACGAGATCATGCCGGGTATCATCTCCGGTGGTATTATGGCTTTCACCATGAGTCTGGATGACTTCGTAATCAGTTACTTTGTGAGCGGTCTGGACTTTGTAACATTGCCTGTTGAGATCTATTCCTACGTGAAAAAGCCCATGCAGCCCAAGATCTACGCCATGTTCACCCTGCTGTTTATTTTGATCTTGGTGATGATGGTGACCATGAATCTGCTGCAGCTGCGCTCCGAGCGCAAAAAGGACAGCCAGCGTAGCCTTGGCAGTGTGAGCCGCAGACGCGGATGGAAAGCTGGCATCGCCGCCGCTTTGGCAGCTGTGCTGCTCTTTGTGGGCGTGGTGATTCCAAAGGGAGATACCACCGGCGTCTTTGCGGAGCAGGAGGAAGTGACCATCAATGTGTACAACTGGGGTCAGTATATTGCTGACGGCCAGGATGATGCGCTGGATGTGATCGCGGCCTTTGAAGAGAAGTATCCTTATATTGATGTGCAGTATTCCACCTACGATTCCAACGAAATCATGTATTCTAAGCTGGCGAATGGCGGTGTAACGGTGGATGTGATCATTCCCTCGGATTATATGATTGCCCGCATGATCGAAGAGGACATGCTGCTGGAACTGGATTTTGACAATATTCCGAATTATGAATATGTGGATGAGTCCTTTAAAAATACTTCTTTTGACCCGGATAACAAATATTCGGTGCCTTACACCTGGGGTACGGTAGGTATCATCTACAACTCCAAGTATGTGGATGAGGCCGATGTGACCGGTTGGGAGGTTATGTGGAACGAGAAGTATGCGGATAAGATCCTGATGTTCGATAACTCCCGTGATGCCTTTGGTATTGCTCAGTATCTGTTGGGGTACGATGTAAATACCACCGATGAGGCGGAGCTGGAAGCCTGTGCTGAGAAGCTTTTGGAGCAGCGTCCGGTGGTGCAGCAGTATGTAATGGATCAGATTTTTGCCACCATGGAAGATGGAGTTGCCTGGATCGCTCCTTACTATGCCGGTGACTATTTGGCCATGGCGGAGAATAATCCGGACCTGAAGTTCTATCTGCCTCAGGAGCAGGGCTTCAATATGTTCATCGATGCCATGTGTATTCCCACCTGCTGTGAGCAGAAGGAAGCGGCGGAGTTGTTCATCAACTTCCTGTGCGAGCCGGAGATTTCCGGTCAGAATATGGATTACTTAGGTTATAGCACTCCGATCAGCGCGGCTAAAGAATACATGGATCCGGAAATGGTAGCAAGCCCTGTGGCCTACCCCGATGAGGAAACTCTGAAGAATGCCACCAGCTTTGCGTTCCTGCCTCCGGAAACTTCACGACTTGTAGAAAAATTGTTTATGCAGATGAGAAATCAATAACGCTCAAGAGCCCCTTTGCGGAACTACGGTGGTGTGTTCCGTAAAGGGGCTCTTGAAGCTTTTGGTGGGTCTGTGGACGAGGTACTCTTGAATCTTTTTGAAGTTTGTGGATGACAGTTTTCTGGGGACTGACAGGGGTGTTTTTTGTTATTTTTTTGACAGGGAAGTTTGCTTGGAGAGGGCTTTTTTGATGGATTTTTGAGTTGACAAGGTGGGGGTTACATGATATAATTTTTCAGACAAATGATAGCTTACAGTGATTTGCTGAATACGTGTTTTGCCGCTTATTGGCAGAATTTTATTTGAGGGAAAGGAGAACACTATGTCCACGAACATGAAGGCAAAGGTTAATTCTACGCTTCTAGGTATTGCTTTCGGTGATGGTATTGGTGCTTCTATTTCTATCCTTAAACTGTCTGCTTATGATTTGCCACGTTGAGTGGTTATTACCGGTTTCTTGAAGTGCCTGTGCGCTTTGGAAAACCGGTTTTTTTATGAAGCATCGGCACACGGAATGTGTGCTGCGTGCGTAATTTACTATGGATTATAATGTATTTAGGAGGAGAATATAATGGCAAAAAGAACAGATATTAAAAAGATTCTGATCATCGGTTCCGGTCCTATCGTAATTGGTCAGGCTGCTGAGTTTGACTATGCCGGTACTCAGGCCTGCCTGGCACTGAAAGAAGAAGGCTATGAAGTTGTACTGTGCAACTCCAATCCGGCTACCATCATGACCGACACCATCATCGCTGATAAAGTATACATGGAGCCCTTGACTCTGGAATATGTAGCCAAGATCATCCGCTATGAGCGTCCCGATGCGATCATTCCCGGTATCGGCGGTCAGACCGGTTTGAATCTGGCTATGCAGTTGGAGAAGAAGGGCATTCTGAAAGAGTGCCGCGTTGAACTGCTGGGTACTTCCAGTGCATCCATCGAGCGCGCTGAAGACCGTGAGATGTTCAAAGAACTGTGCGAATCCATTGGCGAGCCTGTTATTCCCTCTGAGATCACCTACAATCTTGAGGAGGCAAAGGAAGCTGCAGCCCGTATTGGTTATCCCGTTGTACTGCGTCCTGCTTTCACCCTGGGTGGTACCGGCGGTGGTTTCGCATACAGCGAGGAAGAGCTGGAAGAAGTGGGTGTGAATGCATTTAAACTGTCTCCGGTTCATCAGGTTCTGATCGAGAAATCCGTTAAGGGTTATAAAGAAATTGAGTTTGAAGTTATGCGTGATACCAACGATCATGCCATCACCATTTGCGGTATGGAGAATATTGATCCCGTTGGCGTTCACACCGGTGACTCCTGCGTAGTTGCTCCCATCATGACTTTGAGCAAAGAAGACGAGAAGATGCTGAATGATTCTGCCATCAAGCTGATCAAAGAGCTGAAGATCGAAGGTGGCTGTAACGTTCAGTTTGCTCTGAATCCTCATACTTCCGAGTATTATTTGATCGAGGTTAACCCCCGAGTTT
>JAZQUJ010000083.1:0-4072 GCA_045631245.1 Bianqueaceae bacterium | reverse complement strand
CCTTCATGGGCAGCACGGTCTCACCGGTCTCACGCAGGGTGGATGCATAGCACTGGGACATTACAAAGGCCGGCAGACCAAGGAGCATCACATTTAAATACTTGCGGCCCTCGCTCAGAGTCAGAGCCACATTACCGCCCTCGGCTTCATTCAAATACAAGGAAATCAGCATATCACCCTTAATCAGCAGCAAAGCAACTGCCGCTGCCAAAATGATAAAGGTAAAGATCAGTTTATAGCGCATGGTAGCTCGAACGCCCTCGTGATCCTCAGCACCATGATACTGCGCAGTAAAAATTCCCGCACCGGAGATGGCTCCAAAAATCGCCAGATTAAACACGAACAGCAGCTGATTGGCAATGGCCACACCGGACATCTGCTCCGTACCCATACGACCCACCATGATATTATCCAGCAGGCCCACAAAATTCGTAATGCCATTTTGCAGCATGATTGGCACTGCCACCAGCAGTACCATTTTATAAAAAGCCTTGTTTCCTATTAACTTACTCATATACTTCCTCCATTTTGCCGCTGCGCGGCAACTCTCTGCTTGTTTCCCCTTGACCTAGTCTTGCAAGATTTCAAAATAGGTATATAATAGACACATTACATATTATAATGAACCACATAAAATAAGAGGTCCTCAAATGGCTAGTTTATCATCTTCATCGCAAAAGAGCAATAGAAAAAACGATTTTACTCAGGGAACCGTGTCAGGAAATATACTGAAACTGGCGATTCCCATGACTTTGGCCCAGCTGATCAACGTTTTATACAATGTAGTGGACCGCATGTTCATCGGTCGTATTCCCGCCGTGGGCATGGAATCCCTTACCGGCCTTGGACTCACCTTTCCTATTATTATGATCATATCTGCATTCACCAACCTGTTTGGTTCCGGCGGTGCCCCCCTCTTCTCCATTGCCCGTGGTGAGGATGATGATGAAAAGGCAGAACAGATCATGGGCAATTCCTTTACCCTGCTGGTGTTGGCCGGTTTGATGCTGACCATATTGGGATTGGTTCTAAAAAAGCCCCTTCTCTATGCCTTTGGTGCCAGCGATGTGACCTTCCCCTATGCGAATGATTACATAAGCATCTATCTAGTAGGAAGCATTTTTGTCATGATTGGGTTAGGCATGAATCAGTATATCAATGCGCAAGGTTTTGCCCGTATTGGCATGGGCACGGTGCTTCTGGGTGCTGTTACTAACATTATTCTGGATTTTCTTTTCATTTTTGTATTCGATATGGGTGTTCAAGGTGCGGCTTTGGCTACTGTGATCGCTCAGGGCCTGTCAGCCGCCTGGGTACTGCGGTTTTTATGCGGTTCAAAGGCAATCCTTCGGCTACGAATGAAACATCTGCGGCTACAGCCGATGCTTGTGAAACGCATTTCGGCTCTGGGTCTTTCCAGCTTTACCGCTTCCTGCACCAATAGTTTGGTTCAGATCACCTACAATGCTTCTTTGCAGCAGTTCGGCGGTGACCTGTTTGTAGCTATTATGACGGTTATCAATTCCGTCCGCGAGATCATCATGATGCCCATCAATGGTATCACCAGCGGTTCCCAGCCGGTATTGGGTTACAACTATGGTGCCGGCCGAGGTCAGCGGGTACGCCAAGGCATCAAGTTTATGATCGTGGTCTGTTTGGTGTATACCGCCATTGTGTGGGCCTTGGTCATGTTACTGCCCAACTTCTTCGTACGCATTTTCAATCAGGATCCGCAGCTTCTTTCCATGGCAGCTCCCTGTATGCGCCTCTACTATATGGGATACTTCCTGATGAGTCTACAGATGATTGGCCAGTCCACCTTTGTGGCTTTGGGTAAATCCAAACAGGCAGTCTTTTTCTCCCTGTTCCGTAAGGTAGTGCTGGTGGTGCCGCTGGCACTGGTTTTACCTCATATGTTTGGTTTGGGTGTGGATGGTATCTTCCTCTCCGAGCCCATTAGTGATTTGATCGGCGGCGGCGCCTGCTTCATTACCATGATGCTGACACTGTGGCCAAAATTAAAATAACACTTAGAACGCCACCCTTTCACAACTACAGTGATATGTTTCAAAAAACAAACTGTCTGACGGTACTACAGTGGTATGTACACATCAGACAGTTTATTTTTTATTTATTTGTGAATATTGGCATTAGATTGTAACAGTACATCCGCTTTCGGCAGCGTTGTAAGCAGCTTTCATAACCTTTGTCAAAGCTACCGCATCATCGATGTCGAACAGAGTTCCCATCTCCAGTTCAAAGGCATTTACAAACTGTTTCATTGCACTGGGCAGAGCCACGGGCAGGTCGCTGTTCAGGATCTCTTCCCAAGCACCTCCGGTACATTCGCCACACAGCATCACGGGATCATCGCCACGAACGATGGCAGAACCCTTTGTTCCCACAAGCTCGATGGTCATGGGGTCATTGCTGTGAATAAAGCCGGTTTCGGCTACGCCGATGGCACCATTTTTGAAAGTCAGAACGCTAACCGCATTATCCTCTACGCCGCGACCGCTGGCCTCGGTGAAGGTGGACTGCACAGTAAGGGGCTCACCTAAAAGCCAAGGCAGCAAATACATTCCGTGAGCACCCAAATCGACCATGGCACCACCACCGGTCTGGGTAGCATCATAGAAGAAAGGAGGCAGCCAATCGGCACTGCTTCCGTTATGGCAATTATGTACGCGTGCATAGGAGAGATTACCTAAAGTCCCCTCTTCAGCCAGCTTTTTCAGGAACAGCAGTTCACGACGAGCTCTGTGGGGGAAGGAAATAACGAAGCGCACTCCGCTTTCCTTTACAGCCGCACGTACAGCTTCGGCATCTTCCGGTTCCAATGTCAGCACCTTTTCAGTAAAGATGTGCTTACCTGCTTTGGCAGCCTGAATCATCAGGTCTGCATGCATAGATGTGGGAGCATCAATTACCACACCGTCAATTTCCTCGTCAGCCATTACCTGAGCATAATCTGCAACAAAGTCACAGCCCAGTTCCTCGGCCCACTTTTCACCTCTTACGGGATCTTCGTCCCATACAGTTTTAATTTCCACCCCGGGAATAGCCAATGCTTCTTTAGCATAGCCTTTGGCATGTACATGCCATCCGCTGATCATAGCAATTTTCATTTTGATCACCCTAATTTCTTTTCTATTTTGTTTAACCGATTTCTCGTTTAGTATAGATTATCACAAATTGTTTCGTTTGGCTACAAAATTATTTGTAACTTTTTAAATAAATACTAGACGAAATTATAGCAAACGGATAAAATAAAGAATAAGGCATATTTATTCCCTTATTTATCTACCCTTTTACCTAAGATACAGAAAATTTGGAGGTTACATATGAGTTTACAAAATACTCCTCGCGCCAATCGACTGCACATTGGACTGTTCGGTCAGCGCAATAGTGGAAAATCTTCTTTATTAAATGCCCTTACCGGTCAGCAGTTTGCTCTGGTTTCTGATATAGCCGGCACCACTACCGATCCGGTGTACAAATCCATGGAGCTGCATGGCGTTGGCCCTGTGGTTTGGATCGATACTGCTGGATTCGATGACGAAGGTCAGCTGGGCGCCATGCGCGTTCAAAAAACCGAAGAAGCTCTGGGCCGCACCGATATCGCCCTGCTTCTATTCAGTGAGTTTTCTGCCATTGAACAGGAATGGCTGGCTAAGCTAAAAGCCAAAAAGACACCGGTTATCCCCATTATTAACAAAGCCGATGTGCGCTCTACCGATGAAGTAGAAATTCTTTCCTCTCAGGTGGAGGCTGCCTGCGGCGAAAAACCGCTGCTGATCAGCGCCGCCACCGGTGAAGGTGTAAAAACCGTACGCGACCGCATTGTTCGCCTGTTGCCGGAAGACTATCAGGCTGATTCCATTGTAGGCCATCTGGTACAGCCCGGCGACACCGTGCTGCTGGTCATGCCTCAGGACATTCAGGCTCCCAAGGGCCGCTTGATCCTGCCCCAGGTACAGACCACCCGCGACCTGCTGGACAACAAATGTGTTATCATCAGCTGTACCACCGAAACCATGGATCAAGCTTTGTCTGCTCTGGCACAGCCGCC
>JAZQUJ010000082.1:0-1616 GCA_045631245.1 Bianqueaceae bacterium | reverse complement strand
AGACAACGGCGACTGGATTTTCAAAGCCTGGTATATTGGCGACACTGCCTTTGATTTCAATGCACCTATCACTGAGTCTATAACGCTCACTGCAAAATGGGCAAACAAGAACGATATCTGCGATATAGATTTCGAGGATGTCCAAACTGGTGATTATCTGGTACAGGATGGTAATAGCCTGTGGATGGATCGCTACGAAAAGGGCTGGAGCTGGGTTGATGCTAATGCAGAAACCGGCAACAAGTACTTAGTGGTTAGTGGCGCAGAGGGTGATGCTTATACTGATTTCTGGTTCAACAATGTTCCTATGGGAAGCACACTGAGCTTTGACTTCTGTATGCCCATCACATCGAGTGGCTGGGATCGTCTTGCAATCGCCATTGGCTCCTCTGATGTAAATTATAGCTGGCGTTTCGAGCAGTGGCAGGGTTGGACCTCTGTAAAGTATGCCGATTGGGATGGCAATGAGCAGGTGGTAAACGAAGCATTCGCTATTGGCACATGGTACAGTGTAAAAATGGACTGGAATGGCGAACAAGTAGCAGTTAAGCTGTGGGCAAAAGGTACCGAAGAACCCGTTGACTACACCTTTGTTACCACCAATTCCGCATTTACTGCAGCAAATGCGGTTCGGCTGAATTATACCACCAGCGCACAGGGTTATTTAGCTTTGGATAATATCCATTTCTATGATTCCAATGAACCTACTGTGGAAGCCTGGAATATTACCCTGGGTGATGATATCGGTTTGAATTTCCTCTTGGATATCGACGAGAACATCCTTTCTCAAACCGAAATCCAGATTAGCGTTGCCGGCGAACAGGTTCCTGTGGAAACGGTCAAGAATTCCGATGGAAAATATTTGGTTTCTATCAATTTGGCTGCTGCGCAGATGACTGATGCTGTTCGGGTGAAGTTGCTATTGAATGGCTCCGTAGCAGAAGAAAAAACCTATACTGTCCGTCAGTATGCAGATCATATTTTGTATAGTGATCAGTTCGATGAGACTACTAAAAATCTTGTTCGGGCAATGCTTATCTACGGCGGAAAGGCACAAAACTACTTCGCGTACAACACAAATAACTACGCAGATGTTGGGATTGAATATGAGCAGGCTGTCGTGCCTGCCGAAATTGAGCCTCCCGTGTTGTCCGGAGCAGTTAATGGACTGAAATACTACGGCAGCTCTATGCTGTTTACTTCCAAGCACGCCGTTCGTTATTACTTTACCCTCTCCGATGGTGCTGACATTACGGATTACACCTTCACTGCCGGAGAAAAGACCTTGACCGCAAAGGCAAAAGATGGTATGTATTATGTAGATGTGGCTGAGATCAATCCTCAGGATTTGGATGAGGCCATTGAAGTAATGGTTACCTGTGGTGAAAGCGTATTGACTGTTGGCTACAGCCCAATGCACTACATTGTCAGAAAGTTCAACGGTGATACCAGTGGCGAACTGAAAGCTCTGCTGCAGGCAATGTATACCTATCATCTGGCAGCCGAAGCCTATATCGCAGCAAAAGCATAATAAAACAGCCCTCCTGGTTGCTTATGGCGAACAGGAGGGGCAAACCATTTCAGGGAATGTGAAAAAGAAAAAAAGTCAATCTGGG
>JAZQUJ010000081.1:0-3603 GCA_045631245.1 Bianqueaceae bacterium | reverse complement strand
ACCCGAATTGAAGCGGTGATGGGCTATTATCATCGTTTTATGGAGGCGTTTCCTACTGTTGAGGATTTGGCGTCGGCTCCCATTGAACAGGTATTGAAACTCTGGGAAGGACTGGGGTACTACTCCCGAGCTCGTAATCTGCATAAGGCAGCGCAGCAGGTGGTGGAACGCGGCGGTTTTCCTTCTTCTTATGAGGAAATCGTAAAGCTTCCGGGCGTCGGCGATTATACCGCCGGAGCCATTGCGGCCATCGCCTTTGGACAGCCGGTAACAGCCATTGACGGAAATGTGATGCGGGTCGTATCACGTATCTATGCTTTGGAAGAGGATATCATGCTACCAGCATCCAAAAAGAATGTGAAGTCGATTTTGGAGACCGTGTATCCGAGTGGGCGGGCCAGTGATTTTGTTCAAGGTTTGATGGAACTGGGAGAACTGATCTGTATTCCGGGAAATCCACGGTGCGAAAACTGTCCAATTCAGGAGCAGTGTCAGGCTCTGGCGGAGGGAAAGCAAACAGTACTGCCGCTGCGTGTGCCAAAGACAAAAAAGAAATCGGAAGAACGGTATGTGCTGATTGCAGAAAATGAGGAAAAAGTTCTTTTGACTAAGCGACCTGAGCAAGGACTTTTGGCGGGACTTTGGGAGTATCCTAATGTGGTTGCCGAATCGGTGCAAGAAGCGGAGAAAAAGTTTTTGCAGGAGTATGGACTTGAGGTTTCGCTGACTGAAGCCATTGGTCAGGCAGAACATGTATTTACCCATATCCGCTGGAAGATGCAGGTGTATGGGGGCAAGGTAAGGGATATCGATGGTTTTGCCGCTATGCGGCGACCTTATATATGGGCGAGCCGGGAGCAGCTTGAAAAGGAGATCATGCTGCCGGTGGCGTTCAGCAAAATCAAATGGTAAAAAAGCAAACCAATGGTTTGCTTAGGCAATTTGTGTCGAAGCGCCACAAATTGCTGTGAAAATGGGCTTCATGCAAAGACGCTTCAGATCGGAGGATGCTATGAAACGACAGGATTATATTTCTTGGGATGAGTATTTTATGGGTGTTGCGGTACTGGCCGGTAAACGAAGTAAGGACCCCAGCACGCAGGTGGGTGCCTGTATTGTGAGTCCGGAAAATATTATTATTTCCACCGGTTACAATGGTTTTCCTATGGGCTGTTCCGATGATGAATATCCTTGGGAGCGCAGCGGTGAAAAAGAGGACACCAAATATCCCTATGTGGTGCATGCAGAACTGAATGCAATTTTGAACTGCCATGGCCGTTCACTGATTGGTTCTCGTATTTATGTGGCATTGTTCCCTTGTAACGAATGCGCCAAGGCGATCATTCAGTCGGGTATCCGCGAAGTGGTGTATCTGTCGGATAAATATGAAAATGATCCCATGACTCAGGCCAGCAAACGTATGATGCGCTCGGCGGGTGTGAAAATGCGCCAGTTGGTGCCGGAGCGCGGTGAATTGACTCTGGATTTTGTGAATATTTGATTTTGATTACATAGAGGTGTTCCTGAAAAGACAGGTGCGCCTCTTTTGTTTTTGATGCTTGTTTGTTGCTGATCTACTTGCTATAATGAGGAAAAGCGAGTATGTTTTATAGGAGAGATTGGAATGAAATACGATATTCCGGAACTGAATTTGTTTATGAAGTGTTCGTGCCTTCAAGAAGAAGCTTTTGGTAAATTGCCAGAGGGATATACGGTTAGACTTTGCCGTAGGGACGAACTGGAAATATGGAAAGTGCTGGCCCTGGAGGAACCACAATATGTGGATTATTTGACGGAGTACTTTGATGCAGTGTATGCGGATAAAGCCGATGAATTTTTTGAACGCTGTCTGTTTGTATGTGATCCGCAGGGTAAACCTGTGGGAACATGTTTTTTATGGAAAGCATATGGAAAGATCGAGACGATCCATTGGCTGCATGTATTGCCGGAATACGAAGGTCTTGGGTTAGGCCGTGCGTTACTCACAGAGGTGTTGCAGCGGGCTAAAGTGGAGGATTTTCCAATTTATTTGCATACTCATCCTCATTGCCTACGAGCGGTACATTTGTATAATGAATTCGGTTTTCAACTGGTGACAGATCCCGTGGTTGGATATCGAAGTAATGATTGGGAAGGGGCGATGAAATATTTGAAATTGTATATGCCTGAAAAGTATGTGGAGAAGCTGCAGTTTGTAAGAGCAGATGAAGAATTTTTGCAAGCAGCACGCAGCAGTGAACAAAGCGAGTTTTAAGGAGAATTGGATGTGGATAATATGAGAACAAATACCCCACGCTTGGAGACAGAGCGTTTGATTCTGCGACGATTCGAACCGGGTGATGTGGACGCCATCTTGAAAATTTACGGTGATCCGGTTGTGATGAAATTTGTGCCTGTAATCCCGTTGAAAAGTAAAGAAGAGGCTGAACAGCTGCTATGGGAACGGTATCTGTCAAAGTATGAAGCAGAGTATGGCTGCGATTATGCGATCTGCTTGAAAGAGGATAATAAACCTATTGGTTATATGGGCTGCGGAATGACACCCAGCTATGAGTTTGGCTATGGGTTGAAAAAGGAGTTTTGGAGACAGGGGATTACCTCGGAAGCGGCCTTTGCCGTGGTGGAGTGGCTGCGCAGTCAGGGGCTTCCCTATATCATTGCTACCCACGATGTGAATAACCCAGGCAGCGGCGGGGTGATGAAAAAGATCGGCATGAAATATTGCTATTCTTACAATGAGCTTTGGCAGCCCAAGAACTTCTGGGTGACGTTCAGACAGTATCAGATGAATTTAAATGATCCCGATGCAGAAGTGGATATGAAACTCTGGAATCTGTATGAAGATCATTTTGTAGAGGAAGTGTGATAGTATGTATTGTATTTTGGTGACAGGTATACCCGCTGCCGGAAAGACGAGTATGGCAAGAAAGTTGGCAGATCATTATCAAATACCGATGATATCGAAAGATGATATAAAAGAAATTCTGTTTGACGACCTTGGGTTTAATTCAAGAGAGGAAAAGGTAAAAGAAGGCATTGCGGCTATGCACATCATGTATTATATGGCAGAACAAATGATGAGAGTGAAAAAACCTTTTATTCTGGAAAATAACTTTGAGTTCATATCAAAAGAAGAATTGATTAAACTTTTAAATGAATATGAATATCGAGCTATCACAGTTACATTAACAGGTGATTATCCTACGATCTATCAAAGATTTCTAGAACGAAATGAAAATCCTACACGTCATCGAGGCCATGTGGTGAATGACTGTTATCCAGAGATAGAAATGAATCATAAAGTAGCAGTGCTTTCGTATGAAGATTTTGTGACCGGAATACAAAAACGTGGTATGGATCAGTTTTCTGCAAATGGTCCCCAGGTTATCGTAGATACGACAAATTTTGAAAAATTAGATTTAAGCGATGTAGTGGAGAAGATTAGTGAACTGATTGAGGAGTTCAAATATGAATCCTGTTAAAAACTGATAAACAGCGTTTCTGCATTTGGACAATAAGAAACTAGCAGGTAGTAAAGTAGAAAATTGCATATAAAAATCACTAAGACGAAAAGGACCTATGCACAACATACCACTGTAGTTG
>JAZQUJ010000080.1:0-30222 GCA_045631245.1 Bianqueaceae bacterium | reverse complement strand
CATGGGTATCATCATAGGGTGTCACATCTGCAAAGGTTTTATGCACACCGTAAGCCATCACCTCGTAGGGATCACCGGCTATCCAGCGCAGCAAATCCACTGCATGGCAGCCGCCGCCCACAACACCATTACGCTGGGGGTCACAGCGCCAATTGCCGCCGCGCTTTGCAAACACATTCACATAGTCGTGCGCATACTCCGACTCCACAAAGGTCAGCTCGCCAATGGCGCCGGATTCAATGATCTCCTTCGCCTTTTTAAACCCAGGGGTATAACGGCAGATCTGACCCACCATGAACTTCTTATCGCTCTGTTTCACAACCTCCACAATGGCATCGATATCCTCACGGGTCAGTGCCAGAGGCTTCTCACACAAAATGTGCAGGCCAGCCTGCAAACAGTTCTCGATCATCTCCCGATGATCCTGATCGGGACTGGCGATGATCACTGCATCCAGATTCTCGTCTGCGATCATGTCCATATAATTCAAATAGCGACGATCCACGCCCAGTTCTAAACCCACCTCATTCAAGGTCTGTTCATCATTATCACAGATCGCATACAGCTGGGCACCTTCCGTCAGCTGTACGCCTTTGGCATGGGCTTTACCCATACCCAGGCCAATCACACCTACACGCAGTTTGATTTCACTCATAATTAAAACTCCTGTTTGTAAACACGCTGGGACATACGCTCGATCATGAAGGCCTCGGCACGATACTTACGAGCCTCAATACCGCGTACGCGCATCAAATGGGTATAATAATCTTTATATTTAAAGTCTTTGGAATTTACAGCAAACCAATGCTTTTGAATCGCCTTCTCCCACAGTTCAAAACCTTCGTCGGATACCTCCATGTAGGTGTGAGGCACGAAATCGTAGGGATCTTCACAGTTTTCGCAGTAGTAAGGACCGGCAGCAAACTTAGCGGGATACTCTCTTTCAATGGAAGGCAGACCGGCAAACTGCTGAGCATCCAATACGATCTGATGGGTGGCAATATGGTCCTTATGAATGGAACCTTTCCAATGGGTCAGCAGTACATCGGCACGGTATTTGCGGATCACGTCGCACAACTGGAAACCAACTTCCATGCTGGTGGGCAGTTCGCAGTCAGGATAATCAAATACAACGCTCTCGCCGCCCAGCATCTCAGCAAAGGCACGGGCCTCTTCTACTTTCTGCTTACGATACTCAGCCACAGTCATGCCTGCGGGGCAACCGCGCTCGCCTGCGGTCAGGGCTACGGTCACGATCTTGTGTCCCTTCAGTGCCAGGGTAGCCAGGGTACCACCTGCGGTCAGTTCCATATCACCAATGTGGCCGCCAACGGCCATGATTACTTTCTGTTTAAATTCAGCCATGATAAATCTCCTTTATTTATAGTCTAAGGCATTCAGCCGGAAGAAGCTGCCGAAGGCAGGTTCTTCCTTTTATAGTCTAAAGCATTAGCCCGAAAGTTCTGCCAAGCAGAACTTTCTAAAGATATCTAAAAGCGTAGTTTTTAGATATCTTTTTGCATATCAGACCAGGTCTTTACAATTTTAAAACCGGCAGATGCATAGATGCGGCGGGCAGGGTTGGTCTCTCCGGTGAACAGAGTCATGTAACCGGCACCAATATCCTTCAAAGACTGACACAGAGTCGAGAACAGGGACTTGCCCAAGCCATATTTGCGATACTCAGAATGCACACCGATACCGGCGAAGTAGCCACGGCCGCTTTCCTGTACACGAATGGGGCCGGTGAAACCGACTGCCTTACCTTTGTGCTCAGCAATGATCACAGGATCACCGCCATCTTCTCTGGCCACGTTACCCAGGATCTGCTCACGCCAGTCATCGCTTCCCAGATCATCCATCAGTTCTTCCAAACCGTAATGTTTGGCAGGATCATAAATGGTAATGCTCAGGTCATGCTCCGGCAGAGCATCGATCTTAGCCTGCACTTCGGGCAGAAACGCAAATTTATCCAAGGGCAGATAGAAAGAATTCTGGAATACGCGATCCAAATAGCCCTGATTTTTAAAGAAAATGTAAGCATCGGAAGCCACATCGATACCCGGTGCATTGGGATGATCATGTCCGGGCGTGCCGGGTACGATCCAGGTAAGAGCAACGGGATTAAAGAAAATGATCTGGAACTTGGTCAGTGCAGTCAAAGCCTCGTTGGCCTCTGCCTCAGCCTTCATCTCTTCTTCCAGAGCAGCCAGAAGCTGAGCAGCAATACCCTGACGGCGGGCAGCTTCATCTACCAGAACGAAGGTAATGTAACCGATATCTTTACCGGGCACCAGACAGCCGCTGGCAAAGCCCAGCAGATCGTCATTTTCCGCCTTGGCGGCTACATTGATCTTAATGGCACGATTGGTAGAAGTTACGAACTGATCGATGAAGTCAGCCTCGGCAAGTTTTTTGTGTACAAACTCGACCTCGGCATATTTGTTGTACAGAGCGGCAGCTAATGCACCGTCGGCAGCAGTGAATTTTTGAATTGTCATGATGCAAACCTCCCAATTAAAGTGCCAAAGAACCCATGGGATCCCAGGGCTCCAGCATGATGGGTTCGCTGTAGTAAGCATCCAGGGCTTCCTGAGGCAAATATTTTTTATTCACAACGATCTGGTACATGTATTCGTTGAACCATTCGTCGGTCATTACGTAGTAGCCGTCTTTGCCGGGCTCTTTACCCCAGCTGTTTTCCACGCGCCAGCGGGTGGGCTTGCCGGCTTCGTCCAGGTTCACGCCCTGAAATACCATGGCGTGGGTCATCAGGCTCTGACCATAGTCCAGACGCTCGGCCTTGGTCATGGTAAACTCGGTATTCAGCAACTGCTCGGTGTGATACAGATCCAAATCCATCACACCCAGGTCACGCTCGGAGCGTTTGCCCACATCACAGCCGAACCATACGGGCTCGCCGTCCTGCATCTGAGCGATGGCAGCCTTCTTCAGTTCCTCGATGGGCAAGTTCACGTAGCGTACAGCGTTGCCTTCCAGCACATTGCCCAGGAACTTAACACCGTAGCTGTGGTAGTAGGGTTTGTCTTCGGTGGGCGCATTGATCACGCTGATATAATCCTTCAGGTTCATGCCCACATATTTATTATAGAACTCCTGCGGAGTCAAACCGGTGTCGCGGATGAAGTTGTCATCTTTGTCGCGTACTTCCAAGTCGATGGTTTTGGGAGGCACACCCAGGCAGATGCACAGAGCGTTGTAGATGGTCTTCATCATTTCGTCCTTGGCAGCACGCAGCTCCTCCATGGACTTACCTTCCTTATACATACGACGCAGGATGCAGGCATCGCCGCGCAGCTTTTCGGTCAAAGTGCTGTTCATCTCGCCGGTCTTGGAGGAGATGATGGTTTCGGGCATGGCAGACTTGGGAACGATACCGTATTTTTCGATCAGGCTGGTGAACATATCCCACTGACCGCCATCATTAAGCGGTGCGGACAGCAGATGAGCGATTAGACGGCCGCTCACGGGCTCATCCAGAGTCTGCAAAATGCTCTCGTAAAAATAATTGGCCTTCTCCAGTTTATCGTAAAACAGAGTGTAGTTCTGGGACAGCTCGAAGGTATCCAGATTCAGTTTCTGCATCACCTGAAAACGCATGGTGTTCAGCGCAGCGAACATCCAGCAGCGGCCACTGGCTTTCTGGTTGGTGATCTCTCCCTGTTTGATATTTACAGAAAAATTATGGGTGGTGCTGCGATATACCTCAGCGTTTTTGGCGCTGATCAGCAGACCATTATTCACAACGGCATTCATGGCGATGCGATTAGAGCGATCAGCCAGAAAATCCTTTTCCATTGCCGTTAATTCTTCAAAAGTAATAGAACCTTGCATAGTTATGTACCTCCAAAATATTTCTTTTTACATAATATATATCAGGGTGCGCATTAAACAGTGCACACCAGTTGGATCGGAATATAAAGTTTATTCGGTCGATCGTGGGGTGAAATCTCTAAAACAACCGTTGTTACCGGTTCTTTTACCGGACCAATGGTAATCTTAGCTTTGCTATAGGCATGACCGATATCACAATGATACTGTCCTAAAAACATAGCAGTCTGCGTACCTGTATCAATACTCCAGCCTTCCGGCAACAGCCATCGAAGCTGAAGCCATAACTGATTTCCCACAAAACCCATAAGGTTTTCTGCATGAAGATCCAGCTCGCATACCTCACCTTCTCGGATCTTGATACCGTTTGTCGCTGTGACTTCCATTTTCAGCAGTGTATTCTCGCCCGTAAAAGTAGCATAAGATTTAGGATATTCATTCTTAAACTCAAAGGGCTTGATCATCCATCTTTTTAAAGGATGGTCATATAGCTGCTCCCCAATGAACAACTCTACCTCTTCGCCACTTCGGAACATATCAAAATATTCCGGTATAAAGCTGGGCATCAAACGACATACACGATCGGTCAATTCGGTTATGGTCTCCGGAATTTCCACCGCACTGGTTCGAATGTTCAGAGAACAGGTTTTGATCTCCTCACCAATGGGCTCCACCCATTTATCAGGAATCGCATCAGCCCCCAGAATAATTCCCAGAACCGCCCCCAGAGTAGCCGTCGTACAATCTCCATCTTCTCCGCAGCCGGCAGCGATGCAAATACTCTTTCCAAAATCACCTTCACCGTAGAGCCAGCCTAAGATCACAATACCGATATTGGCAGGTGCATCATAGCCCCAGGTTGCCTCCGGGAAATTTTCCGGATTAGGACTATGCAGCTGCTGACCAAAGGAATCAGGGATTTCCATGAGCAGCCGATATCGCGCTTCTTTCCAGTTCAGTCCTTCCTTTTTACATTGCACCACTAACTTGACAGCCTTTGCCACACCGCAGTCCTGCGGTATATAGGATAATGCTGCCTCCATCAGGCGATCCGGATCGGACTCCGCAAAGGCTGCACTTTCCAGCGCTGCTGTAAATACCTCAGCATACACACCCTCGTCTGCATGATCTACGATCGCATCCTGATAGGCATATCGAACCGCCAATTCCGGATGTCCCGGCATCAAACAGGCCCAAAGTTCACTACGGATCCAGGCACCATTGGAGTCTTTGTAATGATTCACAAAACCACCCGAAACCGGTGGCTGCAGACCCAGACGCAGGTTCGTCTTACCCACACCATATTCCGCCCAGTTGGGGGTAATGGCCGTTACCCAATATTCTGCCAAAACTTTAGCATCCACAGCTTTTCCAAATCGTTCTGCCGCATTTAAAAAAGCTAGCTGAAGATCTAAATCATCATTTGGAATTGCGCCCTTACTTAGATCTTCTGTATAAAATTCAATATCTTCTGAAATTCGAATTCCCTCAAAAGGAGCGCCCAAGGTACCACCAATGTTTTTACCCATCCAGCAGCCCCGCACTTTATTACGATAGCTTTCCTTTGAAATGTTCATTCCCATTGCCTCCTTTGTATAAAGTCATACTCAGCAGCGGACCATTGTATGATCCATTCACAGTACAAACACATATGTTCATCCTAGCACACTGCCATCCGATTTGCAATGTATAATATCACAGAATTAAAAAGTATGAGCCGACTATTTATATCAGTTACATAAATCCGCCAGCACCACGGCAGCATAGGAAGCAAAGCCATGATCCAGACTGCCGCGGGTTGTCTTGTACTCCCACAGTGTACCGGTCTGTTCACACATATGACCGAAAAAGGCTTTCATATCCCGCTCCATAAGTTCCTTTTCGCCCCGTTCCTGCAGCAGCATCAGCCGCAGATAAAAACCGATAAAGGCATTCACCGGACAGAAGGTCAAACGGCCTTCCCCTTCACTTTCAGCTCCGTGACCGTCACTCTCGCTCACATCGCAGCGAGCGGCAAAGGCCGCAAAATTATCAAACACATGCTCTTTCAGGATTGCAAAGCGAGACTCTTCCAATGAGATCCCACCAAACAGCAAGGCATAATACTGTGCTGCCTCCGATACATGGGGCTGCAGTTCCAAGCTACCGTCCTCCTTGCGGATTGCATGGTCACAGAACACTTCGCCGTTAAAGCTTTGACGAACGGCTTGAAGGCGGATCGCATCGGCCTTTTCCCGCAGCTGCGGGCGGTCAAACACCTCGGCAGCCGCCTGAAGTGCTCCGGCATAGAGGAAGTTAGTGGGATAGTTTACATCCTGCACCCAGGTGTTGGCCGCGGACCATTCCACAAAGTTCCAGGAGGGCAGCTTTTCCAGAAGGCCATCGGCATTTTCGTGTCGGGCGAAGAAATTCAGCACACCCTCCACGGTGGGTCGGAAGATCTCCTTATCCACATCGGAGCGACGCTTTGTCAGGTACTCGCACACCTCCAACACATACCAAAGGTCCCACTGAGGAATAAATTTATTATTTTCATGGGGATCGCTGGGATAGCACATGGGCAACACACCCTCAGGAAATTCCCCTTCATTTTTATACAACAGATAGTTTTGCAAATAGGCATCTTCCACCGGGGTTTCGCCAAAGAAGAAATGCTCCGCCCGAGCGGTAAAGAAGGAATCACACAGCCAGCCGGCTCTCTCCCGTGAAGGACAATCCATGAAAATGTCCAACGCATTGTGGGCAAAGGTCCGCTTGGCTGCCCGGTAGATGCCCGCCAGCTGCGGATCGCTGATCGGCAGCTCCCGTGCTGCATCCATAGGCCGCTCAAAGGTGCGATAGCCCACACTCTCCAGCCGAATGCTGCCCCGCTTCACCAGAATCAACACTTGTCGGAAGCTGTAGGGTTCGAAGCTCTCCGCCTGCAGCTGCTTATATTTCGGAATATGATATTCGATCACATTTTGCGCATTCATCCGGGTAAAGCTGAAGGGTTCCTGTTCGATGAACTCCGTAAATGCCAGAATCACCTCCGCGTTTTCTTCCGCCTCAGCTGCTAATCGCAGAAAGCCTACTTCCAGCTGTTTAAAGTCCACCACAGCCCACTGTCCGGCCTGCAAATGGATCGGTAGCTGACCGGCACCCTCGGTTTGGATCAACTTCTGTCCATTCACATAGCGGAAGGGCTTGAACTCCACCTTTTCCTCTGAGAAATAGCCCCAGTCCGGCTCCTTGGCCGGTGGGAAGGAATAGGAGTTTAGCCGGGTCGGCTCTTTGGCTTCACAGCTTCCACGGCTCACAAACTCAGTGATGTCCAGCACCTCACAGCGCGGCATCGGTACTGCTCTGGGCAGGAAGGTGATTTTTCCTTCGATGGGTTCCACCTCCGTCCGGAGGAAGTCCGCCTTCGGATCTTCCACGTGCTCATTCCAAATCTCGGTAAAATGCCGTTGCACCGAATAGCGCTCAACGTTTCGCGCGCGGCGCGAATGATGGAAGCAGTAAAAGCCTTCCCCCTCGTATTCGCCGCCGGTGTACAGAACCGGTGTGCCGGACTCATCCACAAGCTCTGCTGCCAGGAAGGAATCCTGCAGGGCTGTGGCAAGGGTACTGCAGTGATAGCCCGCCACTTCGATGCGGATCTCATTGGGGCGGCGGCGCTGGATCATACCGCGGACGCTGGTATCGCCTGCATAGAGTTTTTGATTGTCATAGGCGGACAGATCATAGCTGTCCACCCGCGCATAACCTTTAGCAGTACGAGCCGGACCAAAGCCTACGAAATGACCATTCACGGTAACGCGGTAAAAATCAGCGGCGGTTACCTGCAGTACTGTGCCCTCAAGGGAAGCTACCTCCGCTGTGAACAAAAGCTGAGTGTTCAGTTTTTCTTTATGAGTCTGGTTTGGAATCCAAATGGGTAAAGCTTTTTGAAACATAGTTACCTCCTGCCATGTTCGCGCATGGCGTACTTTTCTTACTGATATGAAAAAAACAGCCCTAAAGCTGTTTTTTATTTATTGTTCTTCTTGAGCGATCTCGCCGATGATGCTGATGCTGCTTTCCAGATAAATTTTGTGCACAATGGCGATCACGGTGTTGCGCATAATGATGCGTTCACGGGTAGGCTCTCGATCGTCGTCTGCCATGGTTTCATTGATGCCGAAAACATAGAAAAGAAGGCCTTCAAACATTTCGCGAAAATATTCGTAGGCACGCTGACTGTTGGAAACCTGCTTCTGCAGGTCAAAGAGTACCTGTATGTGTTCCAATGACAATACACTTTTGGCAATGGCGATCACCAGCAGATAGGCAATTTGATCGCGATCATATTGCTTTTTCACCGGATTGGCGATCATCTTCTTTTTCACATAATTACTGATCATGGAACCGGTAATGGTAATGCCGGGCAAGGGTGCAATAATGTCGGAAATATACTTACTGGTCTGTTCCAGAAACAGACCCACATTTGGGATTTCATTATATTTAGGAAGACTGAAATTACGAATTGCAACCGTAAGTTCGGTCTGAAAATCTTTTTCCATATAGAACCTCTAAATTCCTTCGATTTGTTTTATTATAGCCCTATCCGGCAGAAAATTCAAGGTCTATTGCGACTTTGTTATTTATATAACTCATCATCGGTTTTTCAAAAACTCTTGACAGTGTGTTCTCGGGAGCGTATAATCTTTATATTAGATTGACAAAATTTGACTTCTCATTGGAGGTTTCCTATGAATTATAAAATCGTAGCTGATTCGGCTTCAAACGTATATTCCTTGGAGGATGTTGCATTTTCCTGTGTACCGCTCAAGATTCTTTGCGCCGGCAAAGAATATGTTGACACCCCCGAACTGGATCTGGGCGGCATGCTGCACGATTTAAAAACCACTAAGCAGAAATCCGGCACCTCCTGCCCCAATGTATATGATTGGATGCAGTCCTTCGAAGGTGCTGACCATATTTTCGCTGTTTGCATCACCGGTAATCTTTCCGGCAGCTATTCTGCCGCCGAGCAGGCTAAGGAACTGTATCTGCAAGATCACCCCGAGGCCAAGATCCACGTGATCAACACCCTCTCCGCCGGTCCGGAGATGCGTTTGATCGTTGAAAAATTACAGCGTTTGATTTTAAAGGGACTTTCCTTTGAATACATTGTTCAGGCTATTGGAGTATACGCAACTCATACCCACCTGACCTTCTCTTTACAGTCCTTGACCAACCTGGCCCGCAATGGCCGTGTTAGCCCTGCCGTAGCCAAAATCGCCAGCGTTTTAGGTATCCGTCTGGTTGGCCGTGCTTCTGCCGAAGGTACTCTGGAACCCTTCGGCAAGATCCGTGGCGAAGCCAAGGCTCTGACTGCTCTTTTTACTGAAATGCTGGAGCATGGTTTTAAAGGAGGCCGTGTACGTATTGCTCACTGTCTCAACTTAAATGCCGCCACTACATTAAAGGAAATGATTTTGGCTAAGTTCCCCGGCGCCGACGTTCAAATCGAAGACACCGGTGCTCTTTGCAGCTTTTATGCCGAAATCGGTGGTATGTTGGTTGGCTATGCCAGCATTTGATCCTACCGTAACTCAAAGGGATGCCCGCAAGCGGCATCCTTTTTTTTATTTTAATGTACGCCATTTCTATCTTTACTTTTGAAATGCTTTGCGCTAAAATTGATTTTGATAATATCCAATTTAATTCTTTCGAAGGGATCGATATATCCAGATGAAATATTCCATCGATGAAAAAAACACCAAACCCGCCTATATTCAGCTCTATGAGCAGCTGCGCCGGGATATCACCACCGGAATCCTGTCTTACGGAAGCAAGCTTCCCTCCAAGCGAATCTTTGCAGAAGAAACCGGTGTAAGTGTGATCACCACTCAGCACACCTATGAGATTTTGTGCGATGAGGGCTATGTGGAGTCTCGTCAGCGCAGTGGCTATTATGTAATCTATAAAGAGAGTGATTTTGTATCGGCGCCGGACCTGACCGGTACGGCAGCCCCCATAGAACATACAGACACCAAACATCATGTGAAAACCGATTTTCCTTTCTCGGTACTGGCTAAGACCATGCGCCGGGTATTGCTGGATTACGGCGACAGTGTTTTGATCAAGTCACCCAACCACGGCTGCCCTGAACTCCGTTCCGCCATTGCCTCCTATTTGGCCCGCAGCAATGGTATGCAGGTGCGCCCTGAGCAGATCATCATTGGCTCCGGTTCTGAATATTTATACAGCTTGATCCTTCAGCTACTGGGCAAGAATCGAATCTTCGCCCTGGAGGATCCCTCCTATACCAAAATCCGTCAGGTATATCAGGCCAACGGCATCGAATGTGACTTTTTGAAAATGGGAACCTCCGGTATTAAGACCGGCGAACTGACCCGCACTCAGGCATCGGTGTTGCATGTAACCCCCTTCAACAGCTTTCCCAGCGGCATTACCGCCAGCGTATCCAAGCGTCATGAATATCTGCGCTGGGCAGAGAAACGAGGCGGATACATCATTGAAGATAACTACGACTCCGAATTGACGGTTTCCATGAAACATGAGGATACCGTGTACTCCATGTCCCGTCATGGTTCCGTGATCTATCTGAATACCTTCTCCGAAACCATTGCCCCTTCCATTCGTGTGGGCTACATGGTACTGCCGGACTCGCTGCTTGCTGACTTCGAATCCAAACTCGGCTTTTATTCCTGCACAGTGCCGGTTTTTGAACAATATGTGCTGGCGGAGCTCCTGGACGTCGGCGACTTCGAACGCCACATTAACCGGGTACGAAGAAAGCGAAGAAAAGCAAAATAACTTTATACGTAAAATACCTCGCCTTTGATCGGCGAGGTATTTTATTTAGCTTAAAAAGGAGTAATTGGAAATTCATTTAACTTTGTCTGTTCTATTACTTTTTCCGATTCTTCTATCGTGCTTGACTCCGTAATCGGTTCAGATTCCTGCACAGGAGTACTGTTTACTTCCGGCTCTTTTGATATTTCCTCCTCTTCAGTATCATCATTTTCATCATCTACCGTATCATGATTATCATCATTTTCTAAGGATTCCTGCGGCTTCAACTCAGAAACCTCCGATGAACTACTCTCCAGTTGCGAGCTCATCTCTGACTGTTCCTCTTCAAAATCACTCGTTTCGGTGCTTTCCTCGGGCATCATGTCTGAATCTTCCAGCAAAAGCTCATTTTCCAGATTAACTCTACTTTCAGAATCTTCAATTTGAATCGCCGTGTCGCCTATGCCACTCCATACTTGAGTAACAATGTAAATGAGTTTTTCCTGAAATATGGCCGCCAGTAGCAACAAGATTCCCAATAATACTATACAGATTATGCTAATGATATTTTTATGGATCTTTTTCATCATTATTTCAATTTATAGATTCCCAATTCATCTTCTCGCAGGAACTCCGATGACACAGTCATAATATCCTCCGTTGTGAATCTAATGATTTCCAATATTGGAATTTCAAATGATTTCTTCATGGTAGTTTTCCTCCTTCATTTATCCGACTAAAGTTTCGCGCAAGGAGTCAAAATATGTACACGCCGAATCCACAAAGGAAATCAGTGCTGTGTATACAGCCTGCGCATCTTCCTCTGTCGCACGTGCCACATAACCCGCTATGCTGTCAACACCCTCTGCAATAGTGCCCTCAGCATCCGTCACGACACATTTCAGATTTTGATATCCATTTACCATAGATAAGCCTTTTATATCGACACCATACCAGTCGGCATTCGGATATTTGTAGAATTCGTTACCTGAAATAGATAATTGAATTTCAGAGCCATCCACCCAATCTGTATATGTCACAGTAGCTGTTAACCCTTCTACCTGCTCAGCAGTAATACCACTGAAATAGAATGTATACATCAGTTTGTTCTGGGCCGATACAGAAGCCGCCACAAAGTTTGTACCGGATGGCGGAGTATTCTCATACTCAGGCATCTGCGTTGAAGCATATCTGGAATAAGTATCTCCCACCTCTGCCAGATCAGAAGTATTATAGTCGAAGTGTTCCTGACAGCTTGCTCCATAAACTACCAAATCGACTAATGCAGTTTTAACCTTTGTTGTAACACCCGGACTATCTGTTTCTAGATTATTCAGCGTACGAACCACATAAGTCTCAATGGATTCTTCCTTGGTATTGCTTGCCGCAATATCCGTTTTTGTATCATCACCATCTGCGAAGTATACTGTAGCCGTAATCGTGTCAGTCATTTCCTTTGCCGAAATGTCGCTAAAACAGAAACGCATGAATTCCTCATCATGATCTTCCCACTCGGCATAAGGAATCGTTTCAGTTACTTGCGTCACGACTGTTCCATTCACTTCATATCCATCGGCAAATTCTTTGTTAACCACAGCATAATACTCTTCATCTTCATGCAACTTTGCCTTTTCCACATAGAAATACAAATCCAAACCATCCTCCACCGAGATGTTGGAGGCATAGATGTCGAAGATATCTTGTTTGCCGCAGCCGGAGCATACATGCTCCTCATTATAGGAATGATCAATCGTAGGCATTTCTTCAGTATAGCTATCACCGCAAGCGCAGGTATAGGTTTTCTCGCCCTTTTCGGTACAGGTGGGATCGATGGTCACAACGCCAGTATCATAGCTGTGGCTATGGCTCAGGATCTTGAGTTCCTGATTAACAGGAACACTTTCGTTATTATAAAACGCTATTTGCACACCGACTGCATTTTCCGGGACAGTAATATATCCATTGCTGTTATATTCCGAATAGGTTGCTGAAGGTTCCATTTGAACAGTAGTGCCGTTATTCATGAAATATGTAACCCACGTACCGTCTCTGACAGTAGTACTGGTAACATATGTAGTACCATTACCTGCTTCTGCTTGGAAAGAGGTTGCATATATCTGTGTTTCGGGTGTTACTGCAAATGTGATCGCCTGCATGTCATCCTTTCCACGCAAACCGTTCCATGCCGGGGATGCATTCTTACTACTAACATAATAGAACGCTTCATCTTTTATGAAGGACTCCCACAAATTGCGTCCATCACCGAAGTTCTCCGGGAGTTGCTGTAGTGTAAAACCACCCAAAAGTTGGAATTCTTCCATCGTTGACGGTACATCGTTGCACGTCGTACAGGAATAGGGCGTGGTAAAATTACTGGTACTTCCCTTTTCATAGATATGGTTGATCAAAAACACAGGGAATTGAATCCCCTTATAATGGGAAATGTTAGCGTAAACAGCCCCCTCGGGCACAGTAATATACCCTAACTTATCTGTTGCAACCAACTTGTATACATATTCCCTACTCCATGCCTGTGCTGTCCACTCGCCATTCTCATCCTGAATGTAGAATGTAACGAATGCACCGGCAAAACCGGAGGTATTGATATGGGAAGTCTCAAAGGAATTTGCGTAGATCTTCATTCCTTCCTGTACAGAAATCGTGACAGATAAAGCATCCCCCTTCTCATACGTATCCTTCCAGGACGGTACAAATTTGGTACCGCCAAAGTAAAAAAACTTCTCATCCGGATCAAACAGATTCCACAGGTTGCAGTTATCTGGGTCACAGAAATCCAGACCCTCAGGTAATGTCTGTACCTGATAACCCACCTCAGCCATCATGTCATCGAAGGTACCAACGGCACCGCAACTGCACGTATACTGGTAGCTATTATATGTTTTATCAATGCTTTCCAGTATAACATACGCAAAGCTATGACCGGTAGCAGGAATCAGGCCTCCTTCTTCGTCAGCCTTCCAGATATCCAAATTTTCGATCTCGATGGTGGCTTCCGCGTCGGCAAAGATCTTGCCGCACTCGCAGGTCCAGTAAGCTTTAGTACCGGGTGAATCACAGGTAGCGGGAACCTCAGGGGTTTCGACTACAGCAGAATGATCGCAGGGTGCCTCCAATACCAATTCGGTGTCGGCATTGACGCTTGTTAGAGTATATACGCCGCTTGCATCAGAAGTCAGTTCCACAGCCTCGCTCTCACCCATCTTTGCGGACACCTTGTATCCCTCAGGGACGGTGAAGGTGAATGCACTCTGGTTCCCCGCGTTGTCATAGGACACATAGCCCACCACATTGTCGTTTGCATTACTGTCGGCAGCCAACGTGCTGGAAACCGTGATCAGCTCTGCATCGTCAGAGGTAACTTTGTAGTTGTACCAGTAATTATCGCTCAGCGCATGATAGGTGCCGATACCCAGAGAGTTGTAACTAGACGTATTGGCGGTGATACCTTTGATTCGGCCAACAACGGGAATTGCAGTAATGCTAACATGACCATCCGCAGCTTTGGTTTGATCCTTCTGAATGGATTCCATCAATTTTGCAGTTGCCCAATTTGAACTTTCACTGTTAGCACCATTCGTAAATGTGGCTCCTGCTGCACCATAAAGAATCTTAGCTGCATCGGTCCCAGTATCCGTATCATAATCTGTACCACTTAACATTGCTGCAGTTGTATGTTCGGAAGTAAAAATATTGCCATATGCTTCTAAAGTGCCATTCACCATGAGTTTTGCAGAAACCTCTGTAGGAGTTTTAGTAGGATTTCCGCGAGCGGGAGAATAGCGAACCGTCAGCGCCTTTACACCATAATTATCATAGAGTTCACTTTTACTAGAAGAATAATCAGAATTACTATAATTCTGTGTACCTGTATTCAGCCAAAGTGTATACCAGTTATTGGATTTATTCTTATTTGCAGCTTGCCAGTCATTTTTATCATAAATATACAACTCGGCTTTTTCGTCAATGATCAGTTTGGCATCCTTGCCCACGGTTATGGAAGAATTGGGCAACATCTTCGCATCATTCGTGATGGTAGTGGTGCCGGATATCAGATTGATTTCCAGATTGTTTTGCAGTGGCAGGACATAATCGCTGGATGTGAATTCCAATCCATTCTGTTCGATGGTAATGGAGTCCATGCTCAGATCACCTTCAACAGAATACACGATCCGTTCTGTTGAAGGCACATAATTTCTGGTGATCGTACCGTTTGTCAATGTAAAGAAACCACTGACGCTCTCATTGCCTATGAAGGGACGATTCTGCTGTACAAGCACATTACTGACTGCCAGCGAAATGACTGCATGAGAAAGACTTCCGTTATTGACCACATAGCTACATTCAATATTCTGAACATAGTACTGAGAGAACAAGAAGTTTGAAGTACCACTGGATTCCCAAGAGGCTGCAGCTGTAGCGCCGCGCCAATCAACGAGCTGAAGCAGCTCATAAACATCACCGTAATTATTGACAGTACCCTCACCAGTGATAAAACCGTAACAATACAGGGTACCGGTCACATTTATGATGGAGGTAGTAGCTTCCAGAATAATCTGACCATGTGTACTGGCGGGTGTACCGGTTTCATGGTGACCGAAAACAAAGACACGGGAGTTTACATTCAGTTCGCCCGCAACATTAATAGTAGTATTTTCGGGAACCGTCAAGGTACGGTAGGCATACATACCCTTGGCAAATTCCTCTTTTCCTACTTTCTCTAAAAGTTTGTCGATGCCTTTTTTATTACCGTTACCATACCGCGTCATGTTATCATATACGGAAGGGTCTCGTGCCATAATCGGATCGTTGGGATAGCAGTCAATAGAGTTAGAAGTACCCGGATTTCGCATAGTGGGTGTGGCATCGAAATCACCAGTGTCATTTGCATTGTAGGGAACCAGCAACTTCGCCCCATTTGGAATGATATAAGTCATTCTTTTTCCATTAGCATCGTAAGTTACATACTTACCGTTTGTTTTCAGACCATTTTGCGCCAAATTCACAGGCAGGGTATAATCCACCATCTGCGTGATAACCTTATCGGTAGAATCCAAAGCTACAGACATGGCAGTTTCCCAAGTCCACCAATACTCGTTATCAGCCTTCAACGGAGCAGAATCTCCGGTATAATAGGCCACCACAGGTGTCACTGTATAAGCACCCATCACTGGTACCATACCTGTTGTACCGTTGCGCTTTGCAGTGCTTCCAACAGAATAGTACCCCTCATTGGAGCCATCACTCCAATGCCAACCTGCTAGCACATAATTGTCGTCAGTACTGTTTGTGATCGCATAGGAAACAGTGGTACCCGTTTCCTTACTTATGGGATTGGTGATGCTCTGTCCATCGATCGTATAGGTCATAATCCCCAGAGGATCTGCTGCAAATTGTACAGATACCGTTTTCTTTTCCGTAAACGTTACACCGTAAACTGTACCGGTTTTACTGGAATCCTTCTTTGCTGATGTTGAAATCTTAATGGTTACATTGTTTGCAGAGCTAAAGTCGGAAACGGTATATTTTCCAGCTGTTGGTGTCAATACCGTATTACCATGCTTAACCTCATAGCTTCCGTCTGTGCCGGAATATTTACTTCCGTCAAACGAAAATTCCAAAATGCCGGTTTTATCCGCTTCGACACTGATTGTTAATGTACTGGATACAGCGTCACAACTGGTAGTGGATACTGTTTTCGTAAAGCTGTTTGTGCTTCCTTCTACTGCGGTCCAGTCACCCTCAAGGTTCAGTCCTGAACTGGTAATTAATAAATTTCCATCTGCAAGAACCGCGATTGTCAGAGAAATCAATAATACACTAACAATTGCAACTACGGAAATCATCTTAAGTTGCCCTGTCATTATTCCTCTAAATAATTTTTTCAACGTTATTTTCCCCTATATCGATAATTTGTTCTTTCCTTTGAACAAAGATGTGCTGGGTAATCATTCCTCAATATTCAAGCCAATAATAACTACCACAGGCGCTTTTTGATCGTTCAAAGTAACGATTGCTGCCACTTCGCCGGGAGCGACGGAGATATTTAAATATGTATTCAAATAATCCGTATTATTTTGATAAAAATTTGAACTATCATCCAGATTTTCCAAAATATAATCTTTGTTATCTGCAATGCCATCAATCACACCAAAATAAGCATCCACATCTTTTGCAGCATAACCACCAGAAATATATTCCTGAAACAGAGGTACCATCACAGATGCATAACCACTCCTTTCCAACTCCTGTTGAATCGCCCAAACAACGTGCGGTTCATGCATTACAGGCTGGTCATGTCCCGCTGCATCCCGATATGTATCCAACGGAATATCATCAAATAACGCTGAAAGACTTACACCATTGCCTGCATTCTGTGCATCTGCCCACTCACAAAATCCTTTCATAGTAGCATAGGTAGCTGCAAGAGATGCAAAGTGATTGGTTCCTCCATTTGTTATTGTGGAAGTAAGTGCAGTTTCCAGAGAAAGTTTTGTGTTTCCTGCATCATCGGTCACAATCCAGCTATCAACTTTGGTAAGTGTATCTTTCACTGTATTACGGTCTACACCTTCTGTTACTTTGGAAAGATAAGGAACGATGGAATTTGCTGCTTTCTGTGGATTCGTAGAATAGTCGATTCCATTATCAATCAGGTAGTCCGCAAAGCCCCCATAATTAGTAATTGAGAATCCCTCCACCTGCATCAAGTCAGAAAGAGTTCCTGCTAGATTGTCTACCGTACCAAGCAATCCCTGTTTCACTCCACCATTACCGTCAGAGAATGAACTCTTTCCCAATGCGAGTGTGATATTTGTATGTTCGTTCTGTCGTCCGGTATACTGTAGCTTAAGCTCTTCCCACTCAGAACCAAATACATCCTCCATTGCCTTCATAAGAAACGCATTATTTGCATCATCCAATCTGGTGCCCTCCGAGGAAACAATCACCGCACCCGAAACGAACGACTCTGGATTTGCGTAATACTGCATTTTCAAACCCTGTTCAATTTCACTCATCAAAACTTCATCTGCCGTCTTGTTGGTTTTCTCCACATATCCCGAATAGGCCGGAACCGCAACACCCGCCAAAATCGCAAGTATTGCTATGACAACGATCAATTCTACCAATGTAAAACCTTCATTGGCTTTCTTAAGTATTTTTTTGCATGTCGATTTAATCATGACACTTCCTCCAAACTATTTTTATTTTTCTTATATATTAGATAACTTAATATACTTCCCATTAGAATCATTGCTATCGAGTAGAACGAATTCCATGATAAAGCACCCAAAATACGCATATCATCTGATACAAACTCAAGAAAATATCTTCCCAGTCCATACGCAATCAATGAATACGCATAAACTTTACCTTTAGCTAGATACTTATGCTTCTTGGCATACCATATTCCCCAATATGCAATTCCTACAGATAAAAGAATAATACATGGCTGAAGCGGAAAAACTGTTTGTCCTAGCAACGGGTTATAAATACCCCAGCTACAGGTCTTTCCTGTACAACAGCCCACGATCCAACATGGTAGTGTAACCGTACCATGCGCATAGAAGAAATATGGTGTCATATAATCACAAAGATTCCAAACATCCTTCTTCATCAGTGGTGACAACAGCAAACATACCGGCAACAGTAATATTACTGAACGATATGCCGCTACGCTTCCTGCCCCACTCATTTGTACTTCGACCTTCATAAGTAACTGTGGGACTAGATTAAAAATTAAATACAAACCTATTGCTGTACATAGTATGGCAGAAAGCCACTTTAATCCATATTTCCTGCCATAGAAGATATTTAATATTCTAGCTAAATTGACCACTATTGATCCAAAAACTATGTAAAATTCTTCCCTCTCTTCTATCGGAAAACGAATATCCAACAATTCGATCAGCAAACATACTCCAAAGAAAACAAATGTAAAAACGAATGGTAAATAAATACAACTCCATTCCAATATGTTTTCTTTGACTCTTAGATTCATTTTTTTCATTTTCCTAATACAATCACCAACTTTTTTTCCCTTTCTAATTAATCCAAATCATATCGCCAGTACTGCTACGACTACGATTATTGTTTCAAAAAACAATGATTGTATTTCTACAATCCTTTTAGTACTCCGTCTTGCTTACATTTCATCCAGCTTACCTTCAACTCAATCCACCTGCTGCGGCTTCCGGTTGAAATACTTGCTTTTCATTCCTTATCTTCAATTCCTTCGGTGGTCGTCCCGGCCGCACATTATATATCCGGCTGCGCTGGGCTTGCCCCATACACACCGGACATCCGGAAGCATTTTTTCGCGTCCGCGAATAAATCGCCGCTTCCCACACATGCTGCTCACTGCAGCGCCACCAAACCTTTTTATTGCTGCCAGGGCTCACCATTGTCGGCTGCAAATCGCCATTCAGCGGCTGATACCACTCTCTTGCTATTAAAGGATGCAGCGTTGTCAAATCATTAAAACCCGGTAGCACTTTTTTCCCAGAACAGTAGGGGCAGCCAGATTTCTTACCACCGGTCCTGGAAAAAGGCATTGCCTGCCAACTATGACCTCGTTCACAACGCCACCAAACAGGTTCGTGACTAAAGGGAAGCACCGTATGGGGATCCATGTTCTCATTCTTTTCTGCATCCCACTGCTCTGCCAGCTTTGGAAATAGCGTCACCAAATCCGTCTCACCCGGCAAGGCTTTTTTTCCCGTACAATACGGACAATCACAATCATTCAGTGCCACGCTGAACACCGCCGCTTGCCAGCTGTGCCCCTTATCACACGTCCACCAAACCTTTCTATGACTACCTGGTGATATTTCGTCCGGCGTCAATCCTTGATTCAGTTCAGTATTCCAGCATCTACGCAGCCGTGCACTCCATTTCCGATCATATCCATCCGCCAAACAAATCACCTGCCTCCTTTTCAACACATAATTCCTATTATGTGATAAAAGAAGACAAAGAAATCTTTCAAGTTATAAAATCCCTCTGTCTAAACATCTTTCATATTGATTTTTAAATATACTTTCATGACAAAAAGGGTCAAAGATATAATTTAAAATCTTTGACCCTGTTCGACGTTCTCATTTGTATGTGAATCAAAAAAAGCGGACTGTTCCACTCTTTCCGCGGTTGATTTTTAATGGTATATATGATAATATATGTTTGAAATATCGATTTGCGCCATCACATAATAGGAATTATGTGACCAGCAACATCGATATTTTTTCTATTTGCATTCTATGTACGCGGCCGCTCTCAATGGTATAGATCCGCGTAGTATTGATACTGGAGTGTCCTAATATGTCCGCCAAGCGGACAACATCTTTTTCATTCTCATAAAAGGTACGCGCAAACAAGTGTCGTAAACTATGCGGAAAAACTTTCTTCGCGAGTACCCCCGCTTGACTGCAAAGCTGTTTCATTTGAGCCCACACTCGACTCCGATCCATTGGCTTTCCATTTCGTGCTAGAAACAGACTCCCTGACTGAATTCCATGTTGCCTTG
The DNA here is from genome assembly GCA_045631245.1 of Bianqueaceae bacterium. Classification (GTDB taxonomy): domain Bacteria; phylum Bacillota; class Clostridia; order Lachnospirales; family Bianqueaceae; genus CALWPV01. The sequence continues at coordinate 10,043 of JAZQUJ010000080.1, read as the reverse complement.
CATAAGTCATTAGCGCTTTACAGAGCCTGTCTGGTAGCAGTATGGTTCGGATCTTTCCCTTGCATCGAATCTCCACTTTTCCCTTTTTCACAGCTTCCATCGTAATAAAACGATGTTCAGAAATGCGAATTCCCGTGGTGGCTATGGTCTGCATCAATAATGCAAGGCGGCGGTCCTTTTTTGCTGCCTGCAGCAATTTTTTATACTCCTCCCGGCTCAGTTCGCGATCTTCTTCACAAAAGATACTACGCTGCACCCGAAGCATCTTCACCCGACACTCGGCTTTTCCAATAAAGTTCAAATAACAGCTCACCGCTGAAAGCATGCTATTTACGCTGGCAATGGCATATCGATCTATCAACTGCGCTTTATAGGCAAGCACGACCTCTTTAGTGATTGTTCGACCGTCAAGCCATTTTATAAAATACTGTACATCTCGTATATATTTTTCAATTGTAAGCTGACTTTTTTCATTTTCTACTAAATATCGCTTAAACCGTTGTACTGTGTTCATTCGACTTTTCTCCTTTGGATCTGTTGCGGGCTTTTGTATTTCTACCTTAATATTATAATGGAAATTTTCAATATGATACGCTATAATATACACAAAAGATCCTAACTAGTGCTGCCCCTGTCGCATCGCTATGATTATTCAAAGGAGAACACGACCATGACCACTCTGACTCAGACCCGTCTTCAGGTAGCGGCCGCCGACATGAACGGTGAAAGCACCCTACCCCTTTTATACGATACAACTTTACCTAAAGATCCTCAACAGACTCTGTTGGATGAAGATGACGGCCTGTTCATCGGCTATACCGGCCTTCGCTCTGCCTTTCCTTACAAGGCGCAGGACTGTTACAGCCGTGAGCTCACCCGGGACGGCCTCGATGCTATCGTATTGGAAAATGATCATTTAAAGGCCACCTTTGTGCCTGAACAAGGCGGCAAACTCTGGTCACTTTACGATAAAGATGAGGACAAAGAGCTCCTCTTTGCTAACCATGTATTCCGCCCGGCCTATCTGGCCCTGCGAAATGCCTGGGCCTCCGGCGGCGTAGAATGGAACTGCGGCGGCCTGATCGGTCACCATCCTCATACCTGCTCCCAGATGTTTACCGCTACCCTGTCCGCCGAGGAATCCGGCCTGGGCTGCCCGGTGCTGCGTCTGTATCACTTTGAGCGTATCCGCGCTGTGACCCAGCAGATGGACTTCTATCTGCCTGAGGGTTCCAAGTTCCTGCACTGCCGCATGCGCGTGGTCAACGATGCCTTCAGCGATACCGCCATGTACTGGTGGTCCAACATCGCCGTGCCCTCCGATGACACCGCCCGCTGCGTGGTGCCTGCGGACTTTGCCTTTACCCCCATCAATGGAAAAGTGGGCAAGGTGGCCGTACCCTATCGAAACGATATCGATATTTCCTACCCCACCCGCAATCCCATTGCCATTGACTATTTCTTTAAAACCTACGAGAACCACCGCCACTACACCAGCCACCTGAACAAAGATGGCTACGGTCTGGTGGAAACCTCCACCGCCCGCCTCAAAGGCCGCAAGCTCTTCGTATGGGGCCGCGGACAGGGCGGCGCCAAGTGGCAGGAATACCTTTCCGGCGACGACGGCCGCGGTAATTACGGCGATGGCCGCTACTGCGAGATCCAGTGCGGTCTTGCCAACACCCAGTACGAATGTCTACCCATGCCGCCCCGCACTGCCTGGGAATGGATCGAATACTACGGCCCCATGAAGGCTGATCCTGCCCGCATCCACGGCCAGTGGCACGATGCCCAGGCCGAGCTGGAAACCCGCCTCGATGAGGCTGCTCCTTTGGATTCTATGGAAGCTGAGCTGCGTGACACCCATGCCATGGCCACCTCTCCTGCGAAGGTGATCACCTACGGTGACGGCTGGGCTGCCCTGGAGAATCAGCGCCTGTCCAAGGCTGGTCTGCCCCTCATCAGCCCCCATTTGGATTTCGGCACTCCCGCTGAGGAACAGCAAATGTGGCAGACACTGCTGCTCACCGGCTCCCTGCGCGATGTAACCAATACCGACACCTCCCGTGCTCCCCTTTCCTATCAGCGCCGGAAAGAATGGTTAAAGCTTCTCCGCCAAGCGGCAAAGGGACCGGATCGTCACTTCTGGCTGACGCATTACATGCTCGGCTGTGCCTATTTGGCCAACGGCGATGCCGACCGCGCCGAGGAAGCGTTAAACGCTTCCTGCGCACTGGACGCCAATGCTTGGAACACCTACGCTATGGCAGAGCTGTACCGGGTGCTGGGTGATAAAGAACGTTCGGCTTTGACCATGTTGGCAGCCGCCCGCATGGCTCCCACCGATGACAACCTGTGCAAGATGACTGCTAAGAATCTGGCAAATGCAGGCCTGTGGGATGTGCTGGCTGATTACGTTGATGGTTTGTCCGATGCTCAAAAGAAACTGCCCCGTGTACGGCTGTATTTGGCGATCTCCGCTGAAGGCCGTGGTGATCTGGATCTGGCAGAGGCCATTTTGGAAGAAGATGGCGGATTGGAAGTACCGGATATTAAGGAAGGCGAGATCAGCATTACCGAACTTTGGTTTTCCATTGCCGAAAAGAAAGCGGCCCGCGATGGTCTGCCCTTTGACAGAGCCACTGCGAAGCCGCCTAAGAAGTTCGATTTTCGTATGAATGTTTCGGATTAATTTTTCACTACTTTGATGTGGTTCAGAATGATTTCAGCATCCTGTAAAATCAAATACAAACCCTTATGATGTGAGGGAGTGAAGGTGAGTTCTTCGATGAGCTCACCTTTATTTTTTAATTGAGCCTTGCCGGCATCGCCGTTTACCACCAATTCGATGTCAAAGTCCTCACCGCTTTGCACGGGCAGTCGAAGGACTTCTTCATCTTTATACACATTGGGCTCAGCATAGTTCCAGAACAGGGCTGTCATCCCTACGCGTTCTGCATGGCCGCTCAGAGTCAGCGTCCAGTTTTGCGCTTTGCGCAGCATACCGGGCTGCATGAGTTCGCCCATGGAGTGATGCTCGCCGGCCACCAGACGGCAGCTGCCCTTCTGCAGGGTAATCGCCGCCGATACATAGTCGGTATAGCCGGTGTTGATGGCACTCCAGTACAGGTCATATACGCGGTCACCGGTGAAGTTTTCTTCATACAGCACATCGCCGGGCTGGGCGTTATTATGCTTTTCGTAAGGATCGATGGCCTGGATGAGCTGACCCAGATCCAAGGTCACTTCATGACGGCCGCCGATGAACATAGCCTCTGCTTTTTCGGAATGAGTAAGATAGTAGTTACAATCCAATCGACTGGTAGTCCAGAACCAATAATCCGGTACCGGCCACAGGATCACCTTGGGATCCACGGTGCGGTACAGGCGATCGGAGCCGCCGGAATAGCCGTGATGAGCCACCTGCATGAGGTCGCACTGCAGGGTCTCGGGAGCATAGCTGTCACAAAGATGCTCCGCGGTACGGAACATGGCATCACCGAAGAAGATGGCCCGGCGCTGACCTTTGGCTGTCTGCTCGTCGAAATCCATACGCAACACGATGGAGGTATCGTTCACGTTGGTCAGGAAATCAGGGCAGGCATCCTCATGGGTGTACAGGATGTTGATGACCACACCGCTGTATTCGAAGCGCTGACCGGTGTGGGGTTGAATAATTTTGACGTTGCTGCCCAAAGCCTCGATTGCCTGGTTAAACTCAGTTTTGTCGCTGCCCTGGCTGGCATAGTCCGGCCCAGCCCAGCTGTATACAACACTTTCCAGCTCAACGCAGTCAGCATGCTGGGTCATGATGCGAGCAAACATATTGAAATGATCATCGTGGGGATGGGTGATGAACCAGGCTGCGATGACGGGCTTACCTTCCGTTACCTTCTGCTGCTCCAGCAGCTCCAGAAAATGTTCTTTTTCTTCGTATTCACACATACCGCCGTCGATGATGATGAAGCGGCCGTCGGTGAGGCGAATGATATACACCATGCCGCAGTCATAGGCATAGTACATGGGTCGTCCCTGGGTGAGAAGAGGGGTGCAGAGCGGTGCTGCCTTCTGCCCCTCGTCTGCTTGATCTGCTGCCTTTGTGTCGTCATTTTTCTTTTTAGGCGGCAGACTTTCGGTACTGTCCGCAACGAGGCGCAGGGCATTATTCTTCTCATGATAGGTCAGATACAGGGCTTCGTCGCCCTTTGTATAGGTGGTAAAATTGCTTCCATGATCCTGCCACTGATCGCATACGCTGTAGCCGGTTTCGATAATGGTTTGACGGATCGCAGCCAGCTGTGTTTCGTCTTGCAGTTCATTGATTTTCAGTAATTTAACTCCATTTTGCAGGGAGTAGATTTCGGCTTTAGAAAAGCCTCTTTGAATTTGAGTTAGGATAGACATGACTGCTCCTTTTATATGTTTTTTGTTTCCAGAATATGTTGTAATAGCCCCTGACAGCCTTCGTTTACATCCCGCCAGGTAGCGTCGAAATCGCGGGTATACCAAGGATCCGCCACATCGCCGGGGCGGTTGGTGTAATCCATGAGTAGGTTGATCTTACCTTCCGGATCACCTCCGCACATGCGGTTCATGTTACGGAAGTTGGCACGGTCCATACCGATCAAATAATCGTATTGCTGATAATCCGCCTTTGTCAGTTGCCGTGCGGTTTTGCCATCACAGTTGATACCATTGCGATTTAACAAACTGCGCACCGGCGGATACACCGGATTGCCGATTTCTTCAGTACTGGTGGCCGCAGATGCGATTTCAAAGTGCTCAGCTAAGCCGTTTTCACGGACGATCTTTTTCATTACAAACTCAGCCATGGGACTGCGGCAAATGTTGCCGTGGCAGATGAAAAGTACTCTAATCATTTATAAAACTCTCCTTAATACGTAATTCTAAAATAATCCAAATATGCTTTATATTTATCCTGCGCCATTAGACAAGTATCGGTCAGATAACCTTTCTCATTGTTCCATTCTTTCAATCCACGATAATAAAAAATCTTCAGATTATCCTCAATAATGAACGGAACGATATTATATTTCAAGCACTCCTTGAACATAATCAGTCTGCCTACCCGACCATTGCCGTCCTGGAACGGATGGATTCGTTCAAACTTCACATGAAAATCCAGAATATCTTCAAACGTTTTTTCTTCTCTTCCGTTGTACTCTGTCAACAGCGTTTTCATTTTATCGGCAACTTCTTCAGGAAGTGCAGTATCCATTCCACCCACTTCATTCGGCATCTTTTTATAATCACCTACAGCAAACCAATCTTTTCTGGAATCGCTGGTGCCATTTTTCAGGATCAGATGAAGTTCCTTGATAAACTTCTCTGTTAGCACTGCCTTTGCATTATCAATAATCATATCAATGCACCGAAAATGATTTGCTGTTTCAATCACATCATCCACATTCAGCACTTCTTTTTCTACACCGATGGTGTTCGTTTCAAAGATATATCTGGTCTGATCATGAGTCAGACGACTGCCTTCGATATGATTAGAATTGTATGTCAAATCAATCTGTGTCTTATGATAAATACCACCGGAATACTTGCTTGCCTTTTGTTCCTGCAGAATATCCAGCAAGGTAATCGGCTGCTCTTTCTTCTTGTTGGAACGCTCCGGCTTTTCCGCACTTTCAGGAATATTCCAAGTCTTTCCTGTAAGAAATGCACCCTTCACACGTCCCTGAGCACAATAATTTCTTACGCTACGTTCTGACACATTCCATTTTTTCGCTATTTCAATAACTGAAAGGTATCGCATCTGCTCTCCTCCGTTATAAATCAAATCTAAATTTACACTTTACTACGATATAGTATATCACTTTATCGGCAAAATATCAAACTTCTTCTTGTAACATTTAATTTTATTTTTGCCGATCCCGGTATTTTTCTCCATTTTCATATCCGTTTTCATTAAGTTCATCCTGATCGAAACATTCCTTTTGCCATTTCAGTTAATAGTACGATGACAGTTTACCTTGCGATACAGTAAAATATAACAATGACAATAAAAAAAGACACCTGTCCTATGGCAGAATCTGCCGTAAACAGGTGTCTATGTATTTACTGCAAGTTTAATTCTCTGATTTCGCTGGTAAATCGTTATTTAGGAAGCAAACTTTCTCTTATTCTCCTTCCAGCACTGCCAGCATCAAAATACCAATAATAATGATACAGATGAACAGGTACTGTTTCTTGGTCAGTTTCTCCTTCAGGAAAATTCGGGACAGCAGCAAGGAAACTACGCATACGCAGGAAAGGATGGGAGCCGCAATGGCACCATTTCCGCTCATGGCGTATACATAGGTCAGCTGACCGGCAGTTTCACATACAGCAGCCGCCAGCTTATCACCCTGCTTGGGCAGTTCGAATTTCACGCCCTTGATCTTCATAAAGATGAACAGGATCAAACCAACGATTGCAAAGGTCAGCTCATAAGAAATGTTAGCCACCAATTCGATGTTCTCTTCGGTGATGCCTACCAGCGGGCTGGTTTCCATCTCCAGGAAAAAGATATCCAAAAAGCTTCCCAAAGCATCGATGATCGCATAGCAGAAGGGCATCAGGAATGCGATAATGGCAAGCTTCTTACCCAAGCGCTTCTTTCTGTCGGCACCGGCACTTTTCTCGGTGTAGCCCACACCAATAATACCGATCACGATGATGCCAATGGCGATCCAAACAGGAAGTCCAATACTTTCACCCAGGAAAATTACACACAGCAAAGAACACATTGCTCCGGCGGTATTTTCAATAGGATCGGACAAAGATTCTTCGATGAATCGAATTCCAAAGTATGAACAAGCCATAGACAAAATATAGCAAAGAGAAACGGGCAAGTAAGCAATCAAATTTCTCGGATCATATGTAATATCGGAAGTCAGCAAGGTAACAATCGCATGAATACCCATAACTGCGCCGACCATAACACATACTCTTAAATGATCATACTTTCTGTCCTCATGGGAGCCCCTTTTATAGAAAAGCTCCGCAATACCCCACAACAAAGTTGTGACGATGGTAAACACTAACCACATACAAAAACCTCCTATGTACGTTTTAGATTTTTCTGTTGTTCTATAATTGGGTCTTCTTTTGTAACGACCTAATTTCTGTTACGCATTATATCACAAAATTACACCGAATCAAATCATTTTTCAGCGCCGCAACATCTCTTTTTCAAGGTTTTGAACATTTTTCCATTTTGTGTTATACTACCAACATATAGACTTTTCACATTGAATGTAACCCGGAGGTTTCCAATGGATATCCTGTATTCCGATCACAATATTGCTGTCATCATAAAACCGGTGGGCCTTGATTCCGAGCAAGAAATTCCTGCTGCCATCACGCAATCACTGGGCGGCGAAGTATTTCCCATCCACCGTTTAGATAAAAATGTAGGTGGTGTTATGGTCTATGCCCGCAACAAGACTGCCGCCGCTTCCCTTTCCAAAGCAGTCCAGGAAGGACTTATGATCAAAGAATATGTAGCCCTGGTTCATGGCACTCCTCCGGAAACAGGAGACTGGGAAGACTTTTTATTCAAAGACAGCCGCAAAAATAAAGTTTTCGTTGTGAAACGGGAGCGCAAAGGTGTCAAAAGAGCCCGTCTGGAATTCAAGCGACTCTCACCTGTTGACTCATCCAATCCCAATCCGTCTGCCGCTGAAACCAGTCTTGTTCACATCCGTCTGCACACCGGCCGCAGCCATCAGATCCGCGTCCAATTTGCCAGCCGTGGCTTCCCCTTGGTGGGTGACCACAAATACGGCTCCCGCGACGAGGCCACTGCCCCCAAACTCTTTTCCTGCCGCCTTACCTTTCCCTACCGGGGTACGACTGTAGTATACGAAGCATTCCCTGAATGGGCGAATTGATCCTTTACTCTTCTATTTTCAATAACCTCTTATAAGAGTTATCCACGCATATCGCTCCAAAGGGCGCCGTCAATAAAATCGATACTACCGCGACTGTCAGCACCATACTGCCGCAGTCCAGTCCCATCGCCAGCGGAATGGTTCCAATGGCCGCCTGCACTGTAGCTTTAGGCGTATACGCCATCATACAAAACAATTTTTCTTTTTTGGAAAGCTCTGTTTTCAGCAGCGACAGGAATACTCCTCCCATTCGAAAAACCAATGCTGCTACCACCAGTACGATCACAGTTGCCCCGGCTGCCAACGCATAACGCAGATCAACCGCAACCCCCACCAAAACAAATAAGAAAAGCTCTGCACCCAACCACAACTTATTGTATTTTACCGATAATCGTTGTGCTGTAACAGGGTGCTTTTTCTTTATCACGATTCCCATACTCATAATAGCAAGCAGGCCCGACACAGCCACCACATTTTCCAGCTGTGATTGCACCTCTAACATTAGAAAAGAAACGCTTACCAGCATCAACACCTTAACCGTATCCCGCATATGCTTTTTTTTGAAAAACACAACGAGGATCAGTCCCACGACCCAGCCAAGAAGAATTCCAAGCCCGATCGACACCGGTATTTGCAGAAAGCTGCCGACCGATATCTGACCCGTTGAAGCCAAAGTTGTCAGAGACGTAAAAACGACAATCACAAACACATCATCTACTGCCGCTCCCGCCAAAATCAACTGAGGAATCCTACGCTTTCGGCCATACCCTGTTTCTATCAGCTTGATCATTCTAGGAACGATCACCGCCGGTGAAACAGCCGCAATCACACTTCCCATAATAGCTGCATCCAACACCGATATATCAAACAACAGAGGCGCCAGCAAAACAGTTCCCAACATCTCTACGCACGCAGGAACAAAACACATCAGTACAGCCGGTCTTCCGACTTTTTTCAAATCTTCTGTATTCAGCGATAAGCCTGCTCTCATCAAGATCACCACCAAAGCGATCTGTCTTACGTCTCCCGAAATCATCAAAATCGACTCATCCACTAAATTTAGACAATGGGGACTGATCACGATTCCCACAATTATCATACCCAGTAAGCTAGGCAGTTTGATTTTTGAAAACAACCATCCTGCTCCCATGCCTAACAGCAAAATCATCGCAATACTTGTCAACATAATTCACACCCTCCCAAATCGCCATACACAGTATCTATATTTTAAACTATCTTGACTGGACTTTCCATAGAAAATATTGTATAGTATATCTACTTGTCTATTTTTAAATCTATCTCTAAGGAGACTGCTCTATGTACAACACCAAATCGAACCTCTCTGTTCGCTGGTTTTATCTTGCTATTGGCGTCATCGCCATGCTCTTTGCCGGCATCCTATACGCCTGGTCTATTTTAAAAGCCCCCTTCGCCTCCGAATTCAGCTGGGGTGCCTCTGACCTGGCCCTTAACTTCACTCTGGCCATGTGCTTCTTCTGCATCGGCGGCCTGCTGGGTGCCCGCCTTTCTAAACGCTTCGGCCACAAAGTCGCCATCGTTTCCGCCGGCCTCCTGTCAGCCCTTGGCTTTATCCTCACATCGTTTTTGTCCGGTTCTTCCGTGACTTTGCTCTATCTCACCTACGGCGTACTGGCCGGTCTTGGCATCGGCATCGCCTACAATGTGGTCATCGCCACCGTTAGCGCTTGGTTCCCCGATAAAAAAGGCCTTTGCTCCGGCGCCCTCATGATGGGCTTCGGTGCCTCCGCTCTGGTACTGGGCAACCTCGCCGATTCCCTGTTTAAAAGCGCCCTCGGCTGGCGCACCACCTATGTCATTTTAGGCGGCGCCATTGGCGCAATTTTGCTCCTGGCTGCTCTTCTGCTGAAAAGACCCGCAACCGACCAAGCCCTGCCTCAACCCAAAGCGTCCAAAGGCGGCAGCTCTGAAAACTTCGAACGCCGCGACTACACCTCCGATGAAATGCTGCATCGCCCTTCTTTCTGGATGGCCTTTGTATGTATTTCATTTCTTGCTGCCGTGGGCAGCTCTGTAATCAGCTTTGCCAAGGATCTGGCTTTATCCGTTGGTTCCACTGAATCGTTGGCTGTCACTCTGGTTGGTGTTCTTTCCATCTGT
>JAZQUJ010000079.1:0-1860 GCA_045631245.1 Bianqueaceae bacterium | reverse complement strand
GCCTCGTCGCTCATCTTGTGAGCTACAGCCTTCTGGATCTGGCTAAAATAGAACTTATACTGGCTCAGCACTTCGTCGCTGTCCAGAATTTCTTCCAAGTTCTCCAGAGTGCCGGCATATTTTTCAAACATAACATTTTCTTTAGCGGTGCTTGCCATTAAAGTACCGATTTTGGTCTGGTAGCTGGCGCCTTCGGAATCTGCACTGTTGGCAGAGCGGCGCAGACTGAAGTAGCCGCCCAAACGACGGGTCAGTACGGCCATTTCTTCCTTAATATCGATTACCTTGCGCAGGGCAGCGGCGGGTTCTTCGGTACCCAGTGCAGCGATCAGTTGCTTATAAGCAGCGGTTTTTTCTTCCAGCTTCGCCATATCGGCAGCCAAAGCCGGATCGTTAATACCCTTATAGAATACGTCTAAAGACCATTCGTAACTCATTGTTAGTAAGTCTCCTTTTTTAAATTAGCTTTAGTAAACCTATGATAGCACTAAAGCAGTCGCTTGTCCAGAAAAATAAAAATACAATTGCATCTTGCAGGCGAACGCGGTGCCGTAGTATAATAAATCAAATTTAAAAAGTCGAAAACACTAGGTTCAATATAGAAAGGAGTTTTATTATGAGACAAATCACTTCTCCCGAGCAATTTTTCGGATATCCTTTGGGCACCGATCGCACCATGGCCCGTTGGGATGAAATCGTAAAATATTTTGATCTGCTGGATCAGGAATCTGACCGTGTTCGTACCATCAACATGGGCCCCTCCACCGAGGGTAACCCCTTCCTTGAGGTCATCATTACCTCACCGGAAAACTTTGAAAATCTGGAAGAGATCCGTAAGACCAGCATGGCACTGGCGGATCCCCGCGGCCTGAATCAGGAGGATATCGATGCTCTGGTACAGAAGGGGAAGGCTGTGTGCGTACAGAGCATGAGCCTGCACGCCACCGAGATCGGCGGCACTCAGATGGCCCCCATCCTGGCCTATGACATGGCCACCAAGAATGACCCCGACACCCTGCGCATTCTGAACGAAGTAGTGTTCATTATGGTACCCTGTTTCAATCCCGATGGTCAGATCATGGTTACCGATTTCTACAAGTCCACTCTGGACACCCCTTATGAGGGCTGTCACTACCCAATTTTGTATCACAAATACACCGGACACGATAATAACCGCGATGCCTTCGCACAAAACATCGTTGAATCCCGTTACATGGGTAAAATCATCTTCCATGAGTGGATGCCTCAGGCCTATCAGGATCATCATCACATGGGCAGCAACGGCGCCCGCATCTTTATCGTTCCGTATAAAAATCCCATTCGTCCTGACACCGATCCGTTGGTTTGGCGCGAGCTCAACTGGTACGGCGCCAACATGGCATACCACATGGAGGCCGAGGGCTTGGATGGTGTAGGCAGTGATATGTCCTTCCCCTCCTGGGGGCACTACGGCTATCATTGGATCACCAACAGCCATAACATTCCCGGTATGCTGACCGAATCTGCCAGCGCCCGCCTGGCAACGCCTTTATACATTGACCCCGCCACTTTGGAAGGTGCCAACGGTAACATCGAACTGCAGCCCCAGACCAAGTTCCCCAACCCCTGGAAAGGCGGCTGGTGGCGTCTGTCCGACATTATGGACCGTCAGTATGCTGCGGCCTGGAGTCTGCTGGATACCATGGCCAAAAACCGTGAAGCTGTACTGAGTAACATGGCCAAGAAGGCACTGAATCAGACCGCTCGCGGCGGCGAGAGTGCCGAAGTAGCTTACATTCTGCCCGCTAAACAGTATGATGCCGGCACCTATCGAAAACTGATCGCCATCTTGCTGGGTCAGGGCATCGAGCTGCAGCAGGC
>JAZQUJ010000078.1:0-4112 GCA_045631245.1 Bianqueaceae bacterium | reverse complement strand
ATCATTGAATATCAGCTTTAAATGCCGATATCAATGATTCATATTTTTCTATCGATGCAGCACTGTTCCAGGTCATATATCCACCTGTCAGACCCGCATCCAACAGACCTCTGATCTGATCGCTCACTTCTTTTGCACCATATACATTATATGGCTGCTTAATGGCATTATAAGCCTGAATCCATGTGCGCACTACCGCCGGAGACGTTGTTTCGGTCTGTCTGCTTGCCGCCTTTTGTCCCCATTCATAGATGATCTCGTAAGGATGTTCCCACGGTCTCCATCCATTAGAAGCCGCAAAATGATCCGGATAGGGCATAGCACAGATCACATCTACCACATTACTGATAGCCGGCCAATATTGTCCATAGGCTGTCACATAGGCATAGCCGGCCTCACCGAATACATCGGCCGCCACATATACTTCCTTTTCATGAAGCCTGTCTGTTGCATACATCAAAAAGCGCTGAATCGCCTGCGCCTTACTTTCTTCGTATGTGTTATGATACTCTATTGTACCGTTTTCTTCCCTCTCGTATACCAGATCCGGGAATCGTACATAGTCAAATTGGATCTCATGAAAGCCCATCAGATCCACCGCTTCCAGTGCCAGATCGACTTTGTACTGCCATGTATATCGGTTAAAAGCACTGGGCCAGTAGGCTCCGGAAAGTTCCAACAGTTTTCCTTCATTATCGGTAATACCGCATTCCGGATGATCTTCAACAAACAAAGTATCATTAAAAGTCGTAATCCGGCCTATTACATAATACCCCTCTTGCTTCAGCTTATCGATTGCCGCTTTGTAATCTTCCACTGAATTGCAGGCATACTCCGCCGATGTGGGTGAATATGCTTTCATCACTTCTCCCGCATATCCAATGGATGTTCCATCCTGAATATCAACGACAAAGGCGTTGATATCACTCTTTTTAGCGATTTCAATGTACTTATCTATTTCATGCACACGCCAAGCTGATACATATAAAGTTCTACACTCAGTCGGCATTATGTTATTTTCAAAACTACCCTTCTCCCGCGGTGAGTAATCCAAATCGACTGCACTGCCGCCGCCCAAAACATCACCGCGCTCACTATGGATCGCGTACTGCGCCGGATCGCCCTGTAGTGCAATGGCATCTTCATAGGTTGCATTCACATACTTCGCAGCAATATATCCCTCCGCTTCTCCTATGCGTACTTTGTACATATTCGGTTGGCCGGTCGAGGTAAAGAAATCGAAACCAATTATCGAAACACCGCTGCCTTTTTCCACCAAATCTGGTAACAATTTATTTTGTACATCCAGCAAATGTACTGTAGTATTCACATATAACGGTCCAAAGGGAAGCAAGTCCTCCAATTCTTCAAGACGTTTCGCTTCTTCTGCTCGCTGTTGTGCCAGCACATAGATTCGCTTTCGATACTCTTCTTCACCCGGTTCCAGATCGATCCACTGCTCATCGCTGATCGTGTTAGCAACCTTCTTCACATTGCTCGCAAACAAATGACCCACGATCTGTCCCAGCTCTTTCTTTTTCTGATATTCCTGCTCTTTATGATGTTCCCATCCCAAACTACCTACGACAACCACCGCCATACATATCAAAATCATGATTCCCGTGAGCAGGACTTTAGAATTCTTTCGTTTATTTTTCATGTAGTTCCTCGAACTTTCTTATAGAAAAACGAACACTCTGTTAAATTGCAAAAACAGTTTTACAATTTAAGTATAAATGTAAAAAAAGAAGATTGCAATAAGAGTTCGACTCCTTTTGCAATCTTTTTACATTTGCCGCCCTGCGGCCTTACTTTCTTAAAATATCCAGCACATGATTGGAAACGCCAACCAGGTTCTCACTTTCGCAGATTGTCCGCGTATAGCCGACATATCGTGCAAACATTTTCTCGTCCATGTCCCGCAGCATTTCACGATTGTAGTGAGCGAACATATCGGTGCCCACATAGTGAAGCCGCGTGGCGGCAAAATGCTGATTCAACTGGTCGATATCGTCTTTCCGATACAGGCAAAACACTGCCTCGGGCTTGTTGATGGGCAAGAATGTTTCATCATCCAACATGGCTTTTTCCACCAGATCATCGAACATGTTCTTACCAAAGGCTGCCTGTATCATGGAAGGATCGAACTGGGTGTAAGCAAAGTACACCAAACCTTCCTTTTTAGTTACGCGGTAGGCCTCTTTCATGCACAGCAGCTTGTCCGCCTCGTCGAAGAGATGGTACATCGGCCCCAGCACCAGTGTGATGTCAAAAGTCTCATCTTCATAGGAAGAAAGGTCCAACGCATTGCCTTGAATTGCCCTCACCTTGTCCGTGGGCAGGGTATTCTTTGCCATGATGTCAAGGTTTTCCCGTACCAGTTCAACGGCATCCACTTCATACCCTTTACGCGTATAATACAATGAATACCGTCCTGTACCGCAGCCCACTTCCAAAATACGATCACCTGGTTTTAGATATTTATCGATATAATCGGTGGTGATGATGAACTCTACCTGACCCTGCCGGGTTGTCAGTCGTTGTTCTTCCGCACCGTTTTGATAAAAGTTCTTTAAATATTCAGTTGTTTTCATTTTGATCTCCACAATTTGCTGTGCGAAAACAGCATGCGGAGCTGTTTTTCACACGAGCCATTCTTTCATTACTTTACATTTTTCTTCATATTCATACAATTCCTGAATAGTCCCTTTCACCTGTGCAATGCCCAGCTGCTGATCTTCATCAGAACAATCGATCAACTTCATGGCTCGTTTCAGGTTATACTCCAGCCAACCCAGCATACCGTTCATACCGCCAGCAAAAACTGGATTCCAGTCCACGCCTTCCAATTGTATGTGTTTGCGATAGGCATTGGTAAAAGCATCGAATTTTTCCCGATCCATGCCTCCTTTGCCATCTGCCGCCCAATAACCGCAAAGTTCAATGAGTTCCTGATAAGGATTGATATATCCGGCCGCTTCCCAATCAATAAGAGTAGGCTGGTCGTTATGCCACATTACGTTTTTGGGATCCAGATCACGATGACTGATCACCTGATGCTGAGCCAAGATCTGTGCAGCTTCTGCTGCCTGTTTATTCCATTGGATCAGCTTAGGGAGTACCTTTTCATATTCATCAGCCCAGTCGAATCCTTTAGCCTTCTGGGCATATCCTTCCCAATCAAAGATCGGTGCGTCGGCGCCTTCGGTTTCGATTCCCGACACACAGATATCAGCCTTGTGGATGATGCCGAGCAGCTTGCCCATGGCTTCGCAGTGGTTGGCGCTGAGCGCCGGAGCATAAATGCTGGCGCCTTCGATGAAATCAAAAATCATGTAATATTGTCCATCCTGTTCCAATACCACCTTGCCATTGTATTCTTTAGCGGCAGACAGGGGTACCAGTTCTTTCATGGCTTTGGACACTTGCTCGGAACGGATCATATTGCCTAGGGCGGTTGGCCGTGCCATGACTTCGGGATTTAGGACTTTGATGCAGTAGGCTCCCTGGTCAGTCTGCACCTTGTACATGCGGTGCATGAGACCGCCGGTGAGTTTTTTCGGTTCATCTATTATATTGCCAAGACCGTAAGCCCGGCAGAAATTTTCAAATTGTTGTTTCATAATTGACTTCCTTATAAAGATTTTTGCACACTATCCAATTTTATTGTAACACACTGGAGACAGATTGAAAATGGAAAGTTTGGTTATAGCGATTTCTACACGTTTCTTTGTTTAAAAGCAAAACGAAGCCATGGTTGACTTCGTTTTCAGTTTATCGATTCTATTGTTTTTATTCGATACGCCGCTGTTTATTTGTTATACCATTTAACAAAGCGTCGTTTGTTATATATGATAAATGTATATTCCTTTCCATTTACCATATGAAAAGTGGCAATAGGAAACACGATCCATTTCCACTTAAGTTCACAAATTTCATTTAATGGCAACACAAGATTCCTATATGCTTGATCTACAGTTAGTTTGTTCGTTTTGTAAGTGATGGCGGTATCGTTCAAATACAGTCCTCCGCCTAATATGCCCTTATGGCACAAGCTGCACATAAATGCTTTTTTCATTATGACTCCTTATTTTAACGTCGATTTTTCAAGG
>JAZQUJ010000077.1:0-1606 GCA_045631245.1 Bianqueaceae bacterium | reverse complement strand
GGTGCGCCCGAAACTGCGCAAAGCGTTATTAGACGCTGCGAGAGTATGGCTGTGAGGTCTTGCTGAACCAGAGGTGGTACCGCGTATTTTACGCCCTCTGTCCGAACATCGGACAGAGGGCTTTTATGTTTGATTGAAAGGGGGCGATGGATATGATCAATGAACCTATGGATATTACCCGATTGTTTCCCGTTCGCCGTAAAAATGAGCAAAAGGCTGCCTTTCGTGATGCTGTTCAGGATTACTTTGGTAATTTGGGTTATTCGGTCGCAGTGGAAGAAAACAAGAAAGGCTGCTATAATATCGTGATCGGCGATGCGTCTTCGGCGCAATATCTGATCACCGCCCATTATGATACACCTGCGACATCGCTGTTTCCTAACTTCTACACACCCAATAATTTGGTATTGTATTTTGCTTATCAAATGCTGCTGGTGTTTGCTTATATGGCCATTGCCTTTATTGTATGTGTGATCGCCGGTTTGATATATTTTGATAAAACTGTCATTTTCCTGGCATGGTATATTTCTTATATGGCCCTGGCTTTTTCGGGGCGATATGGTCCTGCCAACCGTAATAACTGGAATGATAATACCTCCGGTATCGTAACTTTGCTGGAAACTGCCAGGACCATGCCGGAAAATCAGCGGCATAAGGTTGCTTTTATCCTTTTTGACCAGGAGGAATTGGGCCTTGTCGGATCAAAGGCATATCGCAAGGCACACAAAGAACAGACGGAGAATCAAACCGTGCTGAACCTGGACTGTGTTGGTGATGGAGATGAGATCCGGATTTTCCCGTCCAAAACGGTGAAGACGGATGAGACCGCTATGAATTGGCTGTCCCGGATCTGCGGACGAAACGGTCCGAAGCAAATCAAATTGAAGGAAAAGGGGACTACCTTTTATCCTTCCGATCAGAAGAATTTCCCCCGTGGTGTGGCTATTGCCGCATTCCGGGTAAATAAATGGTGCGGTTTGTATCACGGCCGTATCCACACCAATCGGGACACTGTCCTGGATCAAACCAATGTAAACATTTTAAGAGCAGCGCTTACCACGCTGATCTGTCAGTAAGAAAGGAAAATACTATGAAAATTTATGACGAACTGGTTGCCCGTGGCTTGATCGCCCAGGTTACCAACGAAGATGAGATCCGTGAAATGATCGACAACGGCAAGGCCACCTTCTACATCGGCTTTGACCCCACTGCCGATTCTCTGCATGTTGGCCACTTTATGGCTCTTTGCCTGATGAAGCGGCTGCAGATGGCCGGCAACAAACCTATCGCTCTGATCGGCGGCGGCACCGCAATGATCGGTGACCCCTCCGGCCGTACCGACATGCGCAGCATGATGACCAAGGAAGTGATCGATCATAACTGCGCCTGCTTCAAAAAGCAGATGGAGCGCTTCATCGAGTTCGGTGAAGGCAAGGCTCAGATGGTGAATAACGCTGATTGGCTTCTAAATCTGAACTATGTTGATGTTCAGCGTGAAGTGGGTGCCTGCTTCTCCGTTAACAACATGCTCCGTGCTGAGTGCTACAAGCAGCGCATGGAGAAGGGCCTCAGCTTCCTGGAGTTCAACTACATGATTATGCAGTCC
>JAZQUJ010000076.1:0-5990 GCA_045631245.1 Bianqueaceae bacterium | reverse complement strand
CCGGGCTGCAGAGTGACCTGCTGATCATTACAGGCCATGCAAAAGGACCCTTTATACAAATAATGATATTCAAACACATTGTGTCGATGGATCATATGAGTGGGTTGTTCCACGACTCTCGGCTTTACTGGTGCAGTCTCGGTACCTGTCACCAAACCAATTCGGGTATCATCCATTTCCAGCGTTAACATTAAATGAGAAGGCATGAGTTCCTCCTTTGTCATTGTATGATTTTTAGGACACGATTTCCCTCATAATGGCACAATCGTTCCTTTACTTTACGGCACATTTGTAGTATTGTTATACAGCATTTGAAATTCAAAATCAAGTGCATTTTCAATGTATATAAGGAGATCCTCATGAAAAGTTTAAATAATTACAGCAAACTCTATCTGCGAGAATCATTACTCAGCGTTGCGTTAATGTTCTATAACGGAAATTATATTATCATGTTTCTCGTCAACGCAGGGGTTACCAATGCGGGCATTGGCATATTCAACTCGATCAGTTCTTTTGTATCCTTAGGCTCTATGTTCTTATGCGGTCTGATCGGCGATAAAATAAAAGATATTCGTAAAACCGTTACGATCAGTATTGCCTCCCTTTCCATCTTTTATTTGCTGATGATCTACTTCAGCATCGTCCATTGTGGCCCTAATATCGTATTGATTGCTACGATCCTGATCCATGCCATTACCAGCTTTATCTTCGGGTTTAGAAATGTATTGGACTACAAACTCGTCTACTTAATTACCGATATTCGGCGATATGCGCGGGTGACTGCCGTTAGCGGTTTAATGATCGGTATTGTGGGCGTTGCTGCAGGATTTATTATCAGCTTGATCATCGATAATCTGCCCTATTATCCGGTCATGATCGGCTTTTTTATAATGGGACTCGTACTCATCGCAATTGTATGCTCCCTTAACCAGTCGTTCAAAATTGATCATACGCAAAATCATGATGAGGCTCCTAAAGCAGTTAAAGCCAGCAAAAGCAGTGAAAATGGCTTCCTCGGTGTTTTAAAAAGCCGCCACTTCTATGTATTAGCCATCCCCAATTTGATCCGCGGTATTTCCACCGGTCTTCTTGGTTTGGTCCTGGTCATCGGTATTCAGGATCTAGCCATGAATGCCACCGATAGTTCTATTTTAAACACCGTTGGTATGGCTTCCACCTTTGCCGGTAGCTTGATCTATAGCTATCTTTCTGATAAGGTCAGCGCCCGTGTGCTTTGTTTGATCTCTTCCATTATCGTGATGATCACGATTCCCTTCTCCATTATTAATGGCAAGCTTTGGTTCTATGTTCTATATTTCCTTGGTATATCGGCCCGCTACATCGTAGATGGAACCATTCCCGTTATGGTTACCCAAATCGTGCCCTATGAACAAATGGGTGCCTATACTTCGCTTCGCATGATGCTCATGACCGGTGGCTCTTCCCTCGCCAGTTTGGTGGGCGGATTGCTGATCGGCAATATTCCTTCTTTCCTTTTGTTTACCATTGCCGCCGGCATGCTTTTGATCTGCGTTGTGGTATATTATCTCTACGCCGGCATTTGCTTACGAAAGAAAACTGCATAATGAACCCATAACATACGTAAGGGACCCCGAATCACTTCAACTTCGGAGTCCCTTTTTCTGTATTACGATTCAATTGTCGTGCCCGATAGCCTTCGGGCGCTTTTCGCCTTTGGCGAGATCTTACTCGGTAATGGGCTCGAAATCAGCGGCGCCGTGTTTGCACAGGGGGCAGATGATGTCGGCGGGCAGGTCTTCACCTTCGTAAATGTAACCGCAGATCTTACATACCCAGCCTTTTTTACCTTCGGTCTGAGGTTTCGGCTTAACTTCGCTATGGTAATAGCTGTAGGTCATGGTGGGCACATCGGAGATCACGCGGGCTTCGGTTACGGAGCAGATGAACATGCCGTGAGTTCCCAGATCTACATACTGTTCTACCTTCAAAGACATGAAGGAATTGATGTAACGAGGCAGGAATACCAGGCCATTATCGGAGCGCAGAGGTGTGCAATCTGCAAATTTATCCACATTGCGTCCGCTCTGGAAGCCGAATACTTCAAATACTTTGAAGGGAGCTTCGGTGGACAGGCAGTTCACATTCATAATGCCGGTCTGCTTGATTACATGGTGAGAATAATTTGCCTTGTTGATGGTTACGGCGATCTGGTTAGGAGTATCGGTTACCTGAGTTACGGTATTCACGATCAGGCCGTTGTCCTTTTTACCGTCATTGGAGGTTACCACATACAGACCATAACCGATGTTGAACAGAGCAGTCATATCGTTCTTATTCGCAGTTTCGCTATCCTGAGCAATGTAGTCACGGCACAGCTCTGCTACTACTGCGTCGATCTGGGCAGTACTCTCTTCACTCAAAGCAGATTTAATAGTTACAGTAGGTTCTACCATATTCAACTTTTTGCTGCCTTCCAGCATCTTCTTCATTACGGTCGCAGCTACGGGAGCCCAAGAACCATTCTCGATGAAAGCTACAGTGCGGTTCTGGAAATTACGTTCAGTCAAATGTTCGATAAAGTCACGCATGTGAGGGAAGATACCTGCGTTGTAGGTGGTGGTAGCCAGAACGATTTTGCTGTAACGGAAGGCATCGGCTACAGCCTCAGCCATATCGCAGCGAGCCAAGTCTTTGACTACAACCTTGGGAGCGCCATTTCTGCGCAGCTTTTCAGCCAGCACTTCAACACCCTTCTTGGTGTTGCCATAAATGGAGGTATAGGCAATCAGAATACCCTCTTCCTCTACCGAATAGGAGGACCAGGTGTTGTACAGATTCAGATAGTAACCCAGATTTTCTTTCAAAACAGGGCCATGCAGGGGACAGATCATTTCAATATCCAAACCGGCAGCCTTTTGCAGCAGTTTCTGCACCTGAGCACCATATTTACCTACAATGCCAATGTAGTAACGACGTGCTTCGTCGGCCCAGGGCTCTTCCACGTCCAAAGCACCGAACTTACCAAAACCGTCGGCAGAGAACAGTACCTTATCATGGCTGTCATAAGTAACGATTACTTCCGGCCAGTGAACCATGGGAGCAGTTACAAAGGTCAAGGTATGGGTTCCCAGTTCCAGAATGCTGCCCTCACCCACTACAATGCGGCGATCGGCAAAATCGGTTCCAAAGAACTGGTTCATCATGGCAAAGGCCTTAGCAGAAGCTACGATCTGCACATCGGGATACACTTTCATGAAGTTGAAGATGTTCGCCGAATGATCGGGCTCCATGTGCTGTACGATCAAATAATCGGGCTGACGGCCATTCAGTACATTTTGCACATTATCCAGCCACTCATGACCGAAACGAATATCTACGGTATCCATGATGGCGATCTTTTCATCCATGATCACATAAGAATTGTATGCCATTCCGTTCGGCACTACATACTGACCTTCGAACAGATCCACCTGATGATCATTAACACCTACGTAACGAATATCTCTAGTAATTTCCATATTATCCTCCAAGTATCTATGCATTTGAATTCGAATCATTATTAGGACTTTATCCTATTTCTTTATACATTATATCATGTCTTTCCGAATATTGCAAGAACTTTTTAAAACAAAATCCTATTAAGTTTTTCGAATTTAACTAAGA
The DNA here is from genome assembly GCA_045631245.1 of Bianqueaceae bacterium. Classification (GTDB taxonomy): domain Bacteria; phylum Bacillota; class Clostridia; order Lachnospirales; family Bianqueaceae; genus CALWPV01. Next base: position 2,345 of record JAZQUJ010000076.1, on the reverse strand, counting down.
TCCGTCATATGCTTTTGTTTTCCGCCTGTCAATCGACGGTTTCCATTAGCATCCAATGCGGCGGCTCCATAAATTTCCGGCGATTTTAATATGCCCGCCGGCTTGAAGCGGTATTCGTAGCTCCATAAATCGCCGGCACTACGCCAGGAATTAGGACTCTGATAAAAATACACGCCGGGCGTATGATGCAGCTGAGCAAAACCGTTTTGACGGGTTCCGTACAAACGAAGCTGTACCAAATGCTCCCCTGCCTCCGCTTTTACCTTCAGCGAATAGGGCGAAAATGCAATGGGACCTACTTCTTCTCCGTCCACCATAACTTTCACCAAACCTCCGCGGTATTGAGGTACACGTACATTGAAATCACCTTCCGATTCCACCTTAAAGCTGTACACAATATTACCGGTGTAGAAAGGAAGTCCCTGGCCCACAATGTCGCCAAAGCTCAGCTTGCGTACCGGAGCCGTAATCAGTTTATTGGCACCGTTCACGCGAACGCCAAAGTCACCCAGCAAATAGAAGCATTCCAAGTTGGTACGGCGTCCGATGAGCACCTCGATCTCCAACAGGTTCTCGCCCTCGATCAGCTCCGGCAGGGCCACGGTTTCAATACAGCGATCCACATACCAGCCATCCACCTTGGATTCTACCATTTGACCATTCAGCACAATTTTAGCCATGGCAGCTTCCTCCAGCGCCAACTTGGCACCGCTGACTGCCACTTCGCTTTCAATTCTAAAGCGCAGCTGCAGACGGTCCTTTGCCACCTCCGGTGCGATCAAGTAAGGCTGGCACACCTCTTTCCGGCGCAGCGGAATTCCCAGTTTACCACGCACCACATTATCGATGCGCAGCAGCTCTTCCGCCGAATAATACTCGCCTCCGTTAAAGGCATATTCTGCCATATCCAGCAGCAGCATGTTGGGCTCTTCCAGTTTCACATCCACACGGTGCATCAGAATGTCAGCCTCCCCCTGCAGCACCTCTGCTGCCTCCGTTTCAGCCTCCAATCTTCCCGGCACCATACGCAGCAGCATGCTGTCATGCATATGCCATACGCGCTCGATCACGGTACAACCATCTTGATAACGGGCCGGCAAGGGCATAATCTCACCAGTCAGGGTATCGTACAACTCCAAGGCATACTCGCCCTTCAAACTGAACCGCAGCGTCAAGGCCGGATCCACATCGGGGCACTCCGGATTCTTGCCGTTACATACGAACAGCCACTTCTGGTCGCCATCCTCACGCAGCTGATACAAAAGGCTATCGGCCCGGCCGCCATCCGCTCTGCGGATATCGATCAAACGAACTTCTTCCAAGGCATTCAGAATCGCCGAATCATCAAAACCGATTCTGATGGCTTTTTCGTACACTGCTTTGGCGGCGTTAGACTCCTCGGCATCGATGTAATCCGGGCTATCGCCCAAAAAGATCACGCGGCCGCCTTCCTGCTGGAATGCTTCCAGGCGCGCCAGAGTGGTCGAACGCAGATTTCGAACAGGCGGAACGATGATCACATCGTAGGCCATTTCTCCAACCTGAAGAGGATTTGTAGCTTTCGGGCACTGCTCCGGCAGGCGAGCTTCACAAATATAGTCAAAATCGATTCCGCCGAACAGCAGGGTCTCCGCCAGATGAGCAAATTGGTAGTCCATCTGCTGACGGGCGGCCATGGTCTGGTCGGAAGGGCCGTTGTAGAGCCAATACGATTCAATGGGATGAATCACGCCGACTTTGGCCACTGCCTTACCGCGGGTCATGGCGGTGTTTACACGGGCGAAGTGATCTTCCACCAATGAGAACTGATCCCACCAGGGAGATTGATAGTTGATGCAAGCGGGGTAGTCGCGCTTCGCCTCGCCTTTCATGGTCATCCATGCCAAATGAGGTACGCGAACGGTTACACCCAGTGCGGCCTGCCAGTCACCCTGCAGTTTATAACCGCGGAAGTCGTAATCCCAACCGGTTACGCCGTAGAGCTCACTGAGCATGCCCTCGGCGCCGGTCTGACGCACCATAGACTGGGTCTGTTTAGCGGTAGTGTATTCGTGGAAATCACAGAGCATGTCAATACCGGGAATGCCAAAATCCGGATAACAGCGCATAGCATCGCCCACCACCTGAGTCTGACTATCCAATGTGGGTTCGCCCATTACGTGGCCGGTGAGGTTGAGGTTATTGTCTTTACACCACTGGCCGATCTGATGGCAATAAGAGGCCACGAAGAGGTCTGTTAACAAATTCTGATAGTTCCAGCGCGCTTTTGAAAGCTTGCCATCGGGCAGTTCCCACAGAAGCTCCGGAACGATGCCCAACAGATCGCCTGCATACTGTTCTTGATA
>JAZQUJ010000075.1:0-2212 GCA_045631245.1 Bianqueaceae bacterium | reverse complement strand
ACAGTGCTGCTGGCCATCATTTGCTTTGGCGAAACCGATAATCTGCCCGTTAAGCTTTCAGGTACGGCTCTTTTGATGGTTGGTATCTTCCTCATGATTGAAAAGAAAAAGGCCGCTGCCCATGAAGAAAAACGCTCTTGGATGATCTACGCTGTGCTGGCCGCAGTATTCGCCGCCCTCACTTCTATCTTAGCCAAGATGGGTATTTCGGGTGTGGAATCCAACCTAGGAACTGCCATCCGCACCTGTGTGGTACTGATTATGGCATGGGTCGTGGTTTTCAGCCAAGGCAAACAAAAACAGCTCGCCTCTCTGGATAAGAAGGAGCTGCTGTTCATCGCTCTTTCCGGTGTGGCCACCGGTGCCTCCTGGCTCTGCTATTATTACGCGATCCAAAAAGGTATTGTCAGCGTAGTGGTACCCATCGACAAACTGAGCATCATTGTTTCCGTAGCCTTTTCCTACTTTGTTTTTAAAGAACGGTTGTCCAAAAAGGCTCTTCTTGGTCTGCTGCTGATGGTGGTTGGCACGCTGATCATGGCAATTGGTTGATTTTGAACCGACATCATAATATTCCACATACAAAAAGCTCCCCAAACCTGGGGAGCTTTTCCTATTCTCTCTTACTTCTTCAACAACTTCGAATATCCCTTGCCATACTGCATACAGCGGCTTACCCGGCTCAGCGTCGCCGAGGAAATGCCGGTTTCCGCAATCACCTGATTATAAGTCTTACCCTCAAGCAGCAGCTTCGCCGCCTCCACACGCTCCGCCATCTTCTCGATTTCCTTAGCCGTACACAAATCATCAAACAAGGCATAGCAATCTTCCATTGACTCCAAACTCAAAATCAACTTATATAGCTCTTCAATCTTTTTATCCATAGTCTCTACTCCTTTCCTCAACCTGCCAACATATATCTATTCTTAATTTGATTCAGTACTCAAAACATATTCTGCGCACCGCGCAAAAAAGCTTTTGTTTTTTCGCTCTGAGGATTCTCAAACACAGCGGCCGGTGTGCCCATTTCTTCAATCACACCATCGGCCATGTAAATTACCTTATCCGCCACATTGCGGGCAAAATCCATTTCATGGGTTACCACGATCATAGTGGTATCTCGATCCTTCAGTCCGCGAATTACCCGAAGCACCTCACCAGTGAGCTCCGGATCCAGCGCACTGGTGGGTTCGTCAAAGCAAAGCACCTCTGGCTGCAAAGCCAATGCACGGGCAATGGCCACACGCTGTTTTTGTCCACCGGAAAGCTGATACGGATAGTTTTCCATCTTTTCAGCAAGACCCACCTGATCCAGCAGTTTACGGCCCAAAGCTTCGATTTCAGCAGCAGTGCCTTTCTTCAACAGCTTCGGTGCCAACGTTACGTTATCCAGCGCATTGTACTGGGGGAACAGATTAAAATCCTGAAATACTAAGCCAAAGTGCAGGCGATTCTGACGGATCGCTTCGTCATTTAAAGTGGTCTTATCGGTTCCGTCAAAGAGGACCTTATCGCGTACCGTAATCGTACCCTCATCGGGCATTTCCAAAAAATTTAAGCAGCGCAGCAGGGTCGTTTTACCACTACCGGAGGAACCAATGATGGCCAGTACTTCGCCCTGATTCAAGGAAAAACTGATTCCTTTCAGCACCTCTGTTTTTCCAAAACTCTTCTTTATGTTATTCGCTTCTAATAGCACCATAATTTTCACCTTTTAACTTCTGAAATAACTGAGCTTCTTTTCCACCTTGCCCAGAACGATGGTCAAAATACCTACAAAGATCAAATAGAACACGCCGGTATAGAACAGCGGCCAAACAAGGGCCTTAGTGGCCGCCAATTCCTTGGCCTGTTTAATGATCTCACAAACAATAATACAGTTCGCCAAGGCTGTGTCCTTGATCAAGGTGATGATCTCATTGGACATGGGCGGAACGATTCGCTGAATTACCTGTTTCAAAATAATATTGCGAAAGATCTGTTTTTTGGTCAGACCTAGTACATAGCCGGCCTCGTACTGACCCTTTGAAATACTTTCAATACCGCCACGATAGATCTCGGAAAAATAACATGCATAGTTGATCGAAAATGCCAACAGCACCGCAATGATGCGGCCTGCATCGTTGATTCCATAGTTAACAAAGAAAAATCGGTCCATCTGGCTGAAGATCGGGGCGTCGAACAAAAGGCCCGGCACATAGAAAATAATGAA
>JAZQUJ010000074.1:0-11664 GCA_045631245.1 Bianqueaceae bacterium | reverse complement strand
GACAAGTTCTGCATAGCCCTTAGCAAGTTCCAATTCCTCGCCATCCAAAAATGCCAGGGCCATTTCACACCAACCGGGAATACGCAGGGCCAAAGTGAAGTACTCAGGCTCAGGCAAATTCACACGGATCTTCACGTCGCCGTCGTAGGGGTAGCCGGTCTCGATGGTCAAAGTCAGCGGCTGGCCGGCGGGAGTCACAGTCTGTATGCTTCCGCTTCCGTAGTAGTTGATGGCAATACCATCGCGGCGCTTCATGGCCGCCATGGCAGGCAGCAGGCCGGTACCGGCAGAACCGATGCAGGCACAGCAACCATAGAAGGTACCCTCGCCCATGGACTTAAAGCCGCCCACCATGGTGCCGCGGGTATTGGGCAGCAGCGGGCTGTAGCTGTCGAAGGGCAGCAGGATCGCATTCTCATCCACCGGATGTTTCGGCGGCTGATATTTTACAACCTTCGGCACAGATGTGCGCATATGATTCACATTGATGGAACCATGCAGTGCATTAAAGGCCGAGATCTCAATGGCATCCGCATACACCGGATCACCGGTCAGACAGAGCAGCTGATAGCAGATCTTCATCCAGGTCACCGTTACACAGGTCTCCTGTTGATGGATCTCCAAATTGCGCTGCATGTTAGTCTGATGCTTAGCCGAATTATCGAAAAGTTCATGGGTACAGCCACAGCAGCCGATCACGGTCACATCGGTGTCCATAACGCCCTGTACAAAATTCATGACTGCCACCAAGTGACGCTCATCGCCGGTCACACGGTAGTATTCCAGCAGGCCTTCGAAGCAGGACATGGTCTCGTAGGCCTTGGTCACCGGATACTCATAGGGTTTCAGCTTGCCCTCATAGGCCAGCTGGATCACGTTATCGCCCTCAATAAAACCGGTGTCCACAATATAGGAAGCAAAATCCAGATACTTCTGCGCCCCGGTCAGATTATACATGCGCACAAAGGGCTCCAAAATAGAGCTGGAATTCATGCCCTTCCAATGGGTCGTGGTGGACGTAATCGGCCGCTTGCCCTCTTCCGGACGGCCCACCCGCTCCATAATATAGTCAGCATGTCGCTCCAGCGCCGCCAGGATCTCATCCACCAGCGCAGGCTCTTCACAAATTTCAATAAAATACTGGAAGCCCAGCAGGATATACTTGCGGCCCCACATATCCCAGCCGTCGAACTCAGCCTCGGTGCTGTAGGTACTGAAGCGTCCCAACTCGTCCTGAGCCGTTAACATGTCGCGCACCGTCTCGGTCAGCACCTCATACAGCGCCGGATTCTTGGTATAGGCGTAGGTCATGCAGGCACCCCGCATCATCTTGCCCCAATATTCGCAGCGCCAGCCCTTATCAGAATCATCCACGTTGGAACGGAACTGCTCCACAAACAGCTTCCACAGCGGTGCATCCATCAGCTGCAGATCTTCAATATAGCGCGCGCCCCAGTCCATGCGGCCCTGGTAACTCTGACTGCCGGCGGGCAGCTCAAACAGCGCATCGGTGGCCTCGCGAGGACCATAAGCGGAAATCGCCTGTCCCACCGCACGGCCTGTATATTCGTTCATGAAATCCTCTGCCGTTTTGGTCATGGTCACGTTCACCCGGTCGTCTTTAAAACTAAAGGTCCACACGCCGTTACCAAAATACTTATCGATCAGCTGCACCTTAATCTGCAGCTTCTTGGGCTCCACCCAGGCTGCCGATGCGGCGCAGTCGTAGAAATTGCCAGGGGCATACACACTGCCCACCTCGTCGGAATAACCCTCCTCCGGGAACTTGCCGAACTCATTATAGCCAAAGCCAAAGGGCAGCACCTTCTCGCCGGTGGCGTTCATGTAGGTGATGCGTCCCTTGCCTTCTTCAAAATCAAACTTCACCCGGGTCAGGCCCATGGGGTTCTCTTCCAGACGGTAGGTCTTTTGGGCGATCTCGGCCGCAAAGGCGCTGCTCTCCGGTCCCGGAAGATGGCTGAGCTTGAGGTTCGCTGTATAGGTTTGCAGCTGGGCTGCAAAATCGCTCTCGGCTGCTGCCTTGGCGGCATCGTTCGTATCCAGCTTGTCAATGATATGATGATACAGAGCGTGGAAGATCATTTGTTTTGCGATGGGGTTGCCCTGGCAGTCGGCGTTGACCACGCAGACCAGGTCGTGCTCGGGGTCGCAGATGCCGAACTGGCAGCCCATGCCGTTAAAGAAGAAGCGGCCGTTTTTGCTGATCCAGAACTGGTAGCCGTAGCCGTATTTGTCAAAGGTGTGCAGGCCCCATTCGTTATTATCCACCTGGCGGCGAGTAGCCTCGGCCAGGTATTCGGCGTTCATGTAGCGCTCGCCCTCCCAGGTGCCCTGGTTCATGACGAACTGGGCGAAGGCCAGCAGGTCGCGACTGGTACACAGGATGGCAGAGTCGCCCCAGGAGTGGCCGCCGGGTGTCTTGAGGCAGTAAGCCTCTTCGGAGAAGCCGATGTGGCGGAAGATGCGCTCGCGAAGGAAGTCCATGAAGGGCATGCCGGTGATGCGCTCCACCACAGCGCACATCATGTAGGAGCCGGAGCTGTCGTAGTCGAACTGGGTGCCCGGGATCTTATCGGGTTTGGCACGGAAGTATACTTCGAGACGGTCGTCGGTACGAGCGGTGAACCAGTTCACATGGTTGGAATGGGCGGTGGACATGGTGAGCATGTCACGCAAAGTGAGCTCCGCCAGCTTGGGATCCACATCTTCAGGGGTGTATTCGGGGAACAGGTCCACAAAGCGGTCGGTGAGCTGCAGCTTACCATCTTCGATGAGCAGGCCGATGGCCACCGCTACAAAGCTCTTGGTCACCGAGTACATGCGGTGCAGATAGTCTTTGTGGAAGGGCGCGTAGTAGCACTCGTGGAAGATCTTGCCGCCGCGGGCCAGGATCACGCTGTGCATGCCGGGGCAGTATTCGTCGATGATCTGCATGAATTCCAAAATGTCAGCGGAAGTTGAACCCGCCTGGAGAGGAGTAATTTTTTCGAACATGAGAGGCCTCCTTTATTTCAGGGTAAATCTATAGTAGTATCGGACAAATTTAGTTGCCCTTATCATAGCACTGATTGCGTATTTTCGCAATTTTTTCTTTCTTTTTTCTAAATAAATGATATAATAGACGCAGTCTATACATAACAGAAATCGCCTGCGCATAATGCGGCGAAACGGAGAATGATCATGAATCCAATGACTCAAGAAATTATCGGCCAGATCCTTGGCATTATTGCTACTATTATTACATTTTTATCTTATCAGATGAACACGAAGAAGACGCTGCTGATCGCCGCCACCGCCGCGACGCTTTGCACCTGCCTGAGTTACCTGTTCCTGGGTGCTTCCTCCGGCTTTGTGCTGAACGTGGTATGCCTGATTCGCAACGTAGCCTTTTATTTTCAGGATGAAAAGTCCAAGTTCAACTTCATTTCCGCTTGCGTTCTTGCCTTGATCATGGTGGTGCTGGGCGCCTTCTCCTGGCAGGGTCCGGTGTCGCTGCTGATCATCTTCGCTCTGGCGGCCAACACGATCTTCATGTCCTTCGGTAATCCGCAGTTGCTTCGCAAGAGCATCCTGCTCACCTCCACTTGCGTGCTGATCTACAATGTATTCGTGTTCTCCATCGGTGGTATTACCAATGAGGGAATTTCCATTGTATCTTCGGTGATCGGAATTATCCGGTTTAGAAAAGAGAAAGCAAATTGTCAGTGATTTTACTGCAAAGTTCAGTACTCAAAAGGGCTGGTGCAAACGAGAGAATGATCTCTACGGCGCATCAGCCCTTTTCATTTGTTATTTTGTCAGTGATTTTCTTGTTTGCCGCGCGTGTTCACTGATAGAGTTATTTGTTTTGGTAGTGAAATCTGTAATTTGCGAACCCTACCACTGATAAGAATTGAATTTTTATCAGTGGTTTTCATTTAACCCCGAACACACCACGTATAAACCTTGCTCATTCTACCTGTGATTTCATGACTTCCAGAACAAAGCACTGATAGTTTTTGAGTTCCTTGAAGGCAATTGGGAATAAAATGTGGATAACTTGACCATTTATATCAGTGATCCAGCAAATTTCAGCCAAAATCACTAATATAACCTATAAATCTATCAGTGACGCTGTCGCGCAAACTCATAAATCACTGATAAAACTTGAACTCCTATCAGCGGTGCTCTCGCACAAAATCACAAACCACTGATATAACCCGACACCCTTATCAGTGGTGTCGACGCGAAATTCTAAAAACCACTGACAAACTCGGCCCCATAGCCCTCGGCTCACGCCTCCGCCTGCCCTACGGCACGGCCCACATACTCATTCATAAAGCCCTCCGCGGTTTTCGTCATGGTCACGTTCACCTGATCACCCTTAAAACTCAGAGTCCAAGTTCCGTTGCCCAAAGATTTGTCAATGACCTGCACTTTGATCTGCAGTTTTCTCGGTTCGACCCAGGCTGCGGAAGCAGCACAATCATAGAAGTGGCCCGGGCAGGGTTTGCTTACTATAAAGTCGGAATAGCCCTCCTCGGGGAACTTTCCGAAGGCATTGCAGCCCAGCCCGAAGGGTAACTCCTTCTCACCGGTTGCATTTTCAAAGCAGATCCGTCCCTGCTGCCCCTGCGCTTCCAATCTAAACCAGCAGATCCCCATGGGGTTCTCCCGCAGTCGATAGGTCCTGCCCCAGATCTCATCAGCATAAGGACTGTCGATTGGTCCCGGAAGATAAAATAACTTGCGAGATTCAGTAAAGGTTTGCAGCCGCGCTGCAAAATCGTTTTCGGCTGCTGCCTTAGCGGCATCGTCCATATCCAACTGATCCAGCACGTGATCGTAAAGCGCCTGGAAGATGGCCTGTTTTGCGATTTCATTACCCTGGCAGTCAGCATTGACCACACAGATGAAATCCTTGGCGGGATCACAGATGGCGAACTGACAGCCCATGCCATTGAAGAAAAAGCGGCCTTTGTTGCCGATCCAGATCTGATAGCCGTAACCGTGGCAATCGAAGCCGCACAGACCGTAGTCATTGTTGTCCACCTGTTTGGTAGTGGCGTCAGCCAAATACTCAGCGTTCATGTAGCGCTGGCCCTCCCAGGTGCCCTGGTTCATCACAAACTGAGCGAATGCCAGCAGATCGCGGCTGGTACAGAGCACGGCGGAGGCGCCGAAGGAGCGGCCACCGGGTGCCTGCAGGCAATAAGCGTCCTCAGAGAAGCCAATGTGGCGGAAGATGCGATCCTGAAGCAGGTCCATGAAAGGACGGCCGGTGATGCGCTCCACCACAGCGGCCAGCATGTCGGAGGCCCCGCTATCGTAGTCAAAATGGGTGCCGGAGAGTTTGCCTGTCTTGGTTTGGAAATATTGGATCGCGCGGTCGTTAGTATCCACATCCAGCCAATTTTCATTATAGGTATGGGCCGTGGACATGGTGAGCATATCGCGAATTGTAATGCTTCCCCACTCCGGATCCTCGTCATAGTTCACATACCGAGCCGCATATTCCGGAAATAGGTCTACGATGCGATCGGTCAGCTGCAGCTTGCCGTCTTCGACAAGCAGACCCACAGCCACGGAAACAAAGCTTTTAGACACCGAATACATGCGGTGTTTGAAATCTTTATGAAAAGGCTCATAGTAACATTCGTAAAAAATCTTGCCGCCCCGGGCCAGGATCACACTGTGCAGACCGGGACAGTATTCATCGATGATCTGCATGAAACGGTATATGTCGGCGGAGGTTGAACCCGCCTGAACGGGGGTAATGTATTCAAACATGGTTAAGCTTCCTTCTTACTATGTTTTTACAGCACGATGCCGTCTTTAAAAATGGAAATTTCTTTGTATCCGTACGTCTCGTTTTTGGTTTCTTCACCCTCGGCCACCGCGATCACATAAGCCAGCAGTTCCTCGGTAAGGGGATTGCCCTCCAACACCGGGGACGCATCGAAATCGATCCAGCCGTATTTTTTCGCCGCCAGCGCCTTATTGGTGGCAACTTTCACAGTGGGGACCGGGCCGCCCAGCGGAGTACCGCGGCCGGTGGTAAACAGGATCATGTGGCAGCCCACCGCCGTCAAGTTCGTAATGGCCACGATATCATTACCCGGGCCGTTCAATAGGGACAGACCATTCCTGGTCAGGCGGTCACCATAATCCAGCACGTCCACGACCGCACTCAGGCCGCCCTTTTGAATACAGCCCAGCGACTTTTCTTCCAGAGTGGTGATGCCGCCTTCTTTATTGCCCGGGGAGGGGTTTTCATAGATCACCTGATCGTGGCGGGTGAAATAATCTTTAAAATCATTGATCATTTTTACGGTTTTGTCGAACAGCTCGCGGCTTTCGCAGCGCTGCATCAGCAGATGCTCAGCGCCAAACATCTCCGGCACTTCGGTGAGTACGCAGCTGCCGCCCTCGGCGATGAGCCGGTCGGACAATCGACCCACCAGCGGATTAGCAGTGATACCGGAATAGCCATCGCTGCCGCCGCACTTGAGGCCGACCTTTAGCATGCTGATGGGCAAAGGCTGACGCGTAAAGGTATCAGCATAAGCCTGCAGTTCCTTAATGATGCGAGTGCCCTCTTCGATCTCGTCCTCCACATCCTGACAGTTCAGGAAGCGTACACGCTGCGGGTCGTACTCGCCCAAAACCTTTTTAAATTCGTTAATATTATTATTCTCACAGCCAAGGCCCAGTACCAGCACACCGGCGGCATTGGGGTGATTCACCAAACCTTTCAAGATCAGCTGAGTGGTCAAATGATCACCGCCTAGCTGAGAACAGCCGAAGGGATGCTCAAAGGCCACCGCTCCGGTCAGATCTGCCAGTCGCTTGGCAATTTTATTCACACAACCCACCGTGTTAATGATCCACACCTCATTACGGATGGCCGCTTCCCCATTGGGCCGCAGGTATCCCATGAAAGTACGCCCAGTGGGCTTAGCTTTCACTTGAATCTCCGCCGGCTCATAGGTATATTCCAGATTGCCGCTCAGGTTAGTCTTCACGTTATGGCTGTGTACATGGTCACCCTTTTTGATTTCTTGCGTGGCATGACCGATAGGATTGCCATACTTGATGATGTTTTCGCCTGCGGCGATATCCCGCAGGGCATATTTGTGGCCGTTTTCTAAGTTGATCTCCACGTTATCCAGCGGATGGATGGTCAGCATAGCCATTGCTCGATCTCCTTCTTCAAAAAGCTCAGATCCTCGCCCCACAGGTCCTCTCGGGCCAGAATCTCGGCGGGGGTAGCCGCTTTCATGAACTCCATGATCGCCGGATCGTCGTCGGGGGTTCCTTCCTTATAAAAACGTATCAGCTGTGCGAAAGAAAACAGCAGCGTACGGGGCATGGCATCGAAGCGACGAATATATTCCAGGATCGACGGCAGTACCCGCACCTTGAACTTGCTTACCGAATTCAGCGCGATGGACTGCAGATAGTGATTGATGTAAGGATTGGCAAAGCGCTCCAGCACGCTGTTTGCGTAGGCCAGCAGCTCCTCCCGGGGCAGGTCCAGCGTGGGAATGATCTCGTCGAACACACAGGCCTTCAGGTGGGCCAGCATGGTGGGATCCTCGATGCAGCTGCGCACGGTGTCACGGCCGGATAGCAGCGCATAGGGCACCAACGAAGTGTGGGCGCCGTTCAAAATGCGCACCTTGCGGGTGCGGTACATTTCGATACTGTCGCAGATGATCACGTTCAGGCCGGCCTTTTCAAAGGGCAGGTCCGCCAGAGCCTCGGCGGGACCTTCGATCACCCACAGGTGGAAAAATTCCGAAGTGTTCAGCATGGGATCGTCATATTCCGTAACTTCGCCGTGCGCAAAACCGGTGTTGATGCGGTCCACAAGAGTATTGCAGAATACATTTTCCTCGCAGATCCAGCGGGCAAAGTCCTCGCCCAGCTTCCAATCGGCGGCATACTGCAGCAGGATCTCCCGCAGCTTAGAGCCATTTTGGTCGATCAGCTCACAGGGCAGGAACACAAAACCCGGCAGGCCCAGGGTAAAGCGCTTATACAGCAGAGCGCACACCTTGGCCGGGAAGGAAACCGGCGGCGCATCCGTCAGCCGATCCTCAGCACGGTAAGCGATACCCGCCTCGGTGGTGTTGGAAATAATATAGCGAAAATCCGGATTTTCAGCGAGGGCCAGATAGGCCTCGTAATCGTCGTAGGGTTTTACGCAGCGAGTAATACAGTCCACCACCGTGGCCTCCACACCTTCCACACCGCGGATCAGATGGGTATAGCGGCAGTCCTGGGCGGACAGAGTGTCGCACAGGCCATTGGCAATGGGCTGAACCACCACCACACCGTGGTTGGTCAGGCCCTGATCGTTCATCTTTTGGATCATCCAGTCAGCAAAGCCGCGGAGGAAGCCGCCCTCACCGAATTGGATCACTGTTTCTCTTAACTGTTTCATAATCTACCTCATATATGCATCGAAGCAGCGACCCCATCACAACCGGATCGGGCCGCCGCTTCCTTTTTCATTACAGCTTACTCAAATCATAAGAACCAAGATATTCCTTGGTATTCAGTACCATCTCTTTAAACAGCTCATAAGCCTCCGCACGGCTGCAGGTCACCAGCGGATCATTGGCAAAGGCATTAAAGATCGCCTCCAGATCACGACGGGCAATGGCATCGTTCAGAACTTCTTGTTCACCACAGATGCGGGCTACCAGCGGATAAATGGACTGGGGCACTGGGCCGGCCATTACCGGTTTCACCTCATCATCGCGGAAGGCCGCATTGGTCTCCACCACTGCACCCAGAGGCATGTTGGGCATCTGGCCCACGTTGGGCAGATTCACGTTGGTCACCAATTCGCGCAGACCCAAAATCGCACGGATCTGCTGCACGCCTTCCTCACCAGTACCGCGAATGGTCACCTTCTTGGCGCCACTGCGATAGTCTTCGCTCTTCTGCTTACGCTCCTTCAGATCCTCCTTACGCCAGGAAACCGGAGTCAGACCAAAGCCCCAGGAACGAACGGTCTCGGGATCCTTCAAATACCACTTACCTTCGCAGAACTCAGCCAGGTGGCGGTCACCGGCAGCGGCGATCACGCCGTACCGATTAAACAAATCGAACTTCACCTTCTGTGAGCAGGCAAAGAAGTTATTCATCCAGTTATCATCCAGATTGCGGGTAAAGCCCGTTTCGGCGTACTTCTTGGCAAACTCCGCATAAATCGGGAACAAATCCATATTGCGGTACTTGGCCTCTGTCAACCAGGTAAAGTGGTTCACAGAAACCGGATTTACCTTGATCTCATTGCGGTCTTCCACCTCAATGCCACAGATATCCTGCAGAGCCTCCACCAGCACCTTCTGGGTGCCGAACACTTCATGACAGCAGCCAAAGGCCTTGATCTCGGGGAATACACGATACAAAGTACGAATGCACAGAGTCATGGGATTGGTATAGCTGATGACCCAGGCATTAGGACAGTATTCCTTAATATATTCAGCGATCTCCTCAAACATCGGAACTGTACGCATAGCGCGCACAATGCCACCGGGACCGGAGGTGTCACCCACCGACTGATAGATCCCGTATTTCTCCGGGGTGTGCACGTCGGATTCCATTTCATCAAAGGTACCGGGCAGAATGGAAATGATCACAAAATCCGCACCGGTCATGGCCTCTTTCGCCGTGGGCACCGCATGGTACTGCCAGCGAGACTTTGCCCCCTCGCAGTCGTTAAACATATTGCCAATGATCTCGTTGTGCTGCGCCGCCTCAAAATCGATGTCGTACAGGTACACATCACCAGAAATATCGTCGCAGGCCACCAGGTCGCTCATCAGGCCCCAGGCCCAACCACGGGAACCGCCGCCCACGTAGGCGATCTTGATATTTTCAGCTTTATTATTGTTGTAATTCATGATGCTTCCTCCTTTTGCGCCAAGCGCCAAATCATTTCAGTATTCCGGCTGCACTGTTTTCGTCCAGGTACAGAATAAAATCTTTGTGTTCCTTCAGCAGAGTCGCCGGGACGATGTTGGTGGTCTCAGCAGCCTGTACCGTGTTCTTGACAGCCTCCACCTTCACGCTGTGGGGCACACAGGATACGATGCGCTTGCACTGCATAATCTGATAGGGAGTCATGGAAACAGCCTGTTTGGGCACATCATCGATGGTGGCAAACCAGCCCTCGCCCATCTGCTGCTGTTTGCAGCGATCGTCCAGATTTACAATAATATAGGCCTCTTTAGTGTCAAAATCTGCCGGCGGATCGTTAAATGCAATATGACCGTTTTCGCCGATGCCGATCAAACCGATGTCGATGGGCAGGCGGCGCAGCTCTGCGGTCAGTTTTTCAATAGACTCAGCGGTGCCATCCACAAAATGCACGGCGCCCAAGGGATTTTCAGGCCAGTTGGCCACGATCTGATCCACAAAACGCTCCTGCAAATATTTACGGAAGCTGGCTCCGTGGGTAATGGGCAGATCCACATATTCATCCAGATGGAACATTTCCACCTTATCCCAGGCAATGCCCGGCTCCTTTACCAGAGCACTCAGCGTATCAAACTGGGACGCCCCTGTGGAAAGTACGATACGGGCATAGCCCTGCTCGGCAATACAATCACGCAGCACCTGCGCCACATGGGCCACAGCGCTCTTACCTAATGCTTTACTGTCTTTGCAAATTCTAATTTCCATTTATATTTCCTCCTAAAAAAAATCGTTTTAACATTCCAGCTCTATTTATAATATAAGTTCATGGTATATCAATTTTTCAGTAAAAACAAGATGTAATATTGACAGCTTTATATAAATTACAGATATTTTGTCTTTACATTCTACCTATTTCTTAATAAAATTAGTATTACAATTATTCTTCCAATTCGGAGTTCTCTCATGTCAAACGAAAAATATGTCCCTTACGAATATCACTTTTTTATTGAAAGGACGAAACGACCCAATGTGACTTTCGTTTCCGATACTCATTACCACAACGCTTACGAGATCTACTTCCTGATCTCAGGCACACGCCGCCAGTTGGTGGATCATTCGATCCACGACATTAAACGAGGCGATTTGATCCTGATCCCTAAAGGAGTGATCCACAAGACTACGCCTCTGGATAAAAACAGTCACACTCGCTATGTGATCAATTTTTCCGATGAGTTTGCAGTTCCTTTAGAACAGTTCCTGGGGCCGGATGTGCTAGTTCAAACCTTCACGCATGTAAAGCTCTCCGTCCCGGAGCATCGTTTCGATTATGTGCTTTCCCTTTTCGACAAGATGAACGATGAATACAATGCTGCAGCCTCCGATAATTTTTCAGCTACGCTGATCCGTGGCTACATGGCGGAACTGTTTGCCTTTATTTGCCGTACAAACCGGAGTTTAGCAACTGCTGAAAGTATTGAATCTGAGAGGATCGGAGCTATTTTAGAACCCAGTATACAGCAAGCTGCTCAATATATTTCGGAACATTTTCGCGAGGATATTTCGCTAGCCGATGTAGCCGCTCAGGCATATATGAGCGGGAGTTATTTTTCCCGAAAATTCAAAAAGATCACCGGCCTAAACTTCAGCGAGTACCTGACAAGTACCCGCATTAAAGCTGCCGATGATCTTCTGTTGCAGACTTCTCTGAGCATTGCGGAGATTGCTGCC
>JAZQUJ010000073.1:0-20642 GCA_045631245.1 Bianqueaceae bacterium | reverse complement strand
ATTATAGGTGTAGTTAGCCGGAGATGTCCAAACAGCACCATTGTAGGTCACCGTCAGATTCGACAGGATCGGATCGAAGGTGTCAGTCACCACTACAGCTTCGGTGGCAGCGGCGGGAACATTCCCGGTATGCTGAATCACAAAGGTATAGGTCAGCTGGCTATTTTCGGTGACGGTGGTGGGAGAAACTGACTTAGTGATAGTCAGTCGAGGTTCTGTCTCGGCGGATACAGTTTCAGTGGCAGTTAAGGGGGTGATACCGCCGCCACTGATGGTCACGGTATTAACAATAGTGCCCTCCACGTCTAGCGGGGCAAAATTATTGGCCCGGGCTGCATAGAGAATGGTGGTAGTGCCGTCGGCAGGAACGTTAATACCGGAAATCACCAAAGGCGGTCCAATCGTTACTGCGGGAGCGGGCTGCAATACGCCGTCAATAAAATAGCGGACTGAACCAACTATATAATCCAGCGGCTGCAGAGTAGAGGTGCCAAAGGTATATGCACCTAAATCATCGGTGATGGTAAGTCCGGTGAAGGCGATGGTGCCGGAGTTCACAATATTCACCGCATAGGTGACATCGGAACCGGGAGAATATCGATCGTACACTGCGGTCTTGGTGGCAGATAACACCTCCAAAATCTCACCGGTGGTGATATTGGAGTTAACGGTACCGCCGCTGTAGGATAGGGTTGCCTGGTTGAAAAAAGTTGCCATAATGATCCTCCTTTCTTGACAGGGAGGCCGACAGGTGGCGAAGGACAAATATGCTGCCGGTCCTCCTGTCAACTTAGTATATGCCGGGCGGGGGCAAAGTGTATCTAAGGAGCATGAAAAGGTTGGAATGTTTTATCTAAACCACTTGTAAAACCCTACCCGAAAAAGGTATAATAGGAACATATAATTGTAAATAATCGGAGGTAACTACCATGCATAAATACACTGGAGCCGAAAAAGGCTTGCAATATCATTTACAGATCTGTCCCGGCGATGTAGGCCGTTATGTGATCCTGCCCGGCGATCCCAAGCGCTGCGCCAAGATCGCTGCCCACTTCGATAACGCGGAGCTCATCGCTGACAGCCGCGAATACGTAACCTACACCGGCTATCTGGATGGTGAAAAGGTAAGCGTAACTTCCACCGGTATTGGAGGCCCCTCTGCTTCCATCGCCATGGAAGAGCTGGTACGCTGCGGTGCCGACACCTTTATCCGCGTGGGTACCTGCGGTGGTATGGACCTGAACGTAATGGGCGGTGACGTTGTTATTGCCACCGGCGCTATTCGTATGGAGGGCACCAGCAAAGAATACGCTCCCATCGAGTTCCCCGCTGTAGCCGATCTGGAGGTAACCAATGCCCTGGTACAGGCCGCCAAACAGCTGGGCCTGCGCTATCATACCGGCGTGGTACAGTGCAAAGATGCCTTCTACGGTCAACATGAACCCACCAAAATGCCCGTCAGCTACGAACTGCTGAACAAATGGGAAGCCTGGAAACGTCTGGGTTGCAAAGCCTCCGAAATGGAATCTGCCGCCCTGTTCATCGTAGCCAGCCACCTGGGCGTACGCTGCGGTTCCGACTTCCTGGCCGTGGCTAACCAGGAACGCGCCGCTGCCGGCTTGGAAAACCCCGCCGTGCACGACACCGAAGACGCCATCCGCGTGGGCATTCAGGCCCTGCGCAACCTGATCAAGGCGGACCGCGAACAATGAGCCGTTTTAAACGAATCTTCACCATCGTCATCGACTCGCTGGGCATAGGCGAAGCGGCGGACGCCGCCAAGTATGGCGATGCGGGTACCGATACCCTAGGGCATATTGCCGACGCAGTGGGAAACCTGCAGATCCCCAACCTCCAAAGATTGGGTATGGCAAATCTGCATCCGCTGAGCGGAGTGGAGCCAGTGGCTCAGCCTTTGGGATATTTTGTGAAAATGAACGAGGCCAGCGTGGGCAAAGATACCATGACCGGCCATTGGGAAATGATGGGTCTGCATATTACTACGCCCTTTAAGACCTTTACCGACACCGGTTTTCCTAAAGAATTATTGGATGAATTGTCTCGCCGTACAGGCCGCGTTATCATCGGAAATAAGAGTGCCAGCGGCACCGAAATTTTAGATGAACTGGCAGAAGAAGAGATCGCCACCGGTCACATGATCGTATACACTTCGGCGGACTCGGTACTGCAGATCTGCGGTAACGAGGAGACCTTTGGTTTGGAGGAACTGTATCGCTGCTGCGAGATCGCCCGTGAGATCACCATGAAGGATGAATGGAAGGTGGGCCGCATCATTGCCCGCCCTTATGTGGGACGAAGAAAAGGTGAGTTCAAACGAACCAGTAATCGTCATGACTATGCACTGAAACCCTATGGTAAAACAGCACTGGATGCTTTGAAAGCTGCGGGTTATGATGTAATTTCCGTAGGAAAGATCAACGATATCTTTGACACTGAAGGAATCACGGCAGCACATAAATCGAAAAGTTCTGTGCATGGCATGGAGCAGACCATCCAGCTTGCCCAGACTGATTTTGAAGGTCTGTGCTTTGTGAATCTGGTGGATTTTGATGCTCTGTGGGGCCATCGCCGCGATGTAAAGGGCTATGCGGAGGAACTGGAAAAGTTCGATGTGAAGCTAGGAGAACTAATGAAGCAGCTGAGGGAGGATGATCTGCTGATGATCACGGCTGATCATGGTAACGATCCCACCCACATCGGTACTGATCATACCAGAGAAAAAGTTCCCTTTATTGCATGGTCACCGTCCATGAGTGGAAGCGGACACCTAGCTGATGCTCAAAACTTTGGAACTGTGGGTGCCACCATTGCTGAGAACTTTGAAGTATCTATGCCGGAGGGCACCATTGGAAGTTCTATTTTGAATCAATTAATTTAAGGAGATTTTTATTATGAATATTCAGGATATTATGAATAAAGTAGACCACACTTTACTGGGTCAGGCAGCAACCTGGGAGGAGATCCGTCAGATTTTGGACGATGCCATGAAGTACGAAACTGCTTCTGCCTGCATTCCTGCTTCCTATGTAAAACAGGCTGCTGAATATGTACAGGGTAAGCTGCCCATTTGCACCGTAATCGGCTTTCCCAATGGTTACAGCACCACTGCTACTAAGGTGTTTGAAACAAAGGATGCCATTGCCAATGGTGCTGCTGAGATCGACATGGTAATCAACGTGGGTATGCTGAAGGATCAGCGCTACGAGGAACTGGAAGCAGAGATCCGTCAGATTCACGAGGCCTGTGATGGTAAGATTTTGAAGGTGATCATCGAGACCTGTCTGCTGACCGATGAAGAGAAGATCAAGATGTGTGAGATCGTGACCAAGGCCGGAGCGGAATTTATTAAGACTTCCACCGGTTTTAGCACTGCCGGTGCTACTTTCGATGATGTAGCCCTGATGCGTAAGCACGTTGGCCCTGAGGTTCAGGTGAAGGCTGCCGGTGGCATTTCTTCTTTTGATGATGCGGAGAAGTTCGTCGAACTTGGCGCTGCGCGCCTGGGCACCAGCCGTTTGGTAAAAATCATGAAGAACAGCGATAACGGAGCTGGTTATTAATATGAAACAGTACGATATTTTAGCCCTGGGCGAGTGCTTGGTGGATTTGGTTTGCACAGAAGCAGACGGTAAGATTTTTATGGAGGGCAATCCCGGTGGTGCCCCTGCCAACGTGCTGGCGATGGCGGCAAAGCTTGGAAAGCAGACGGCGCTGATCAGTAAGGTGGGACAGGATAATTTTGGTCCGTTTTTGTGCGGTCATGTGGCTGCGGCCGGTATTGATACCGATTATATTGTGATGGATACTGAGCATCCCACTACTTTGGCGATCGTGAAGCTGGATGAGACTGGTAACCGGAGCTTTAGTTTTTATCGGGATCGCAGTGCCGACGTTATGCTCAGCGAGGAGGAATTGCCGAAGGAGGCCATTGCTTCGACTAAGGTGCTGCAGTTTGGTTCGCTGTCGCTGGTGTGTGAACCGGTGCGTTTTGCTACGTTTGCTGCTTTGGCGTTGGCAAAGGAGGCCGGCGTGAAGGTGGCCTATGATCCTAACTGGCGGCCGCCGCTGTGGCCTAGCGAGGAAGCGGGTCGTGCGATGATGCTGCGGGGCATGGAGTATGCGAACTATGTAAAGGTTTCTGACGAGGAAGTTGTGCT
The DNA here is from genome assembly GCA_045631245.1 of Bianqueaceae bacterium. GTDB lineage: Bacteria > Bacillota > Clostridia > Lachnospirales > Bianqueaceae > CALWPV01. The sequence continues at coordinate 16,464 of JAZQUJ010000073.1, read as the reverse complement.
TCTGACCGGTGAGACCGACCTGAAGGCTGGTGCGGAGAAGCTTTTGGCTGCGTATCCGATGGAGTTCTTGGCGGTGACCATGGGCCCGGCGGGTAGTATGGTATTTAACCGTAAGGCTTCGGCCTTTGCTCCGGCGTACAAGATCGACTGTGTGGATACCACCGGTGCGGGCGATGCTTTCTGGGGGGCTGCTTTGACATATATTTTGGAAGGTTCTAAGTCTGTTGGGGAGTATTCTGCTGAGGAACTGCGTGCCTTGGCTGACTTTGCCAATGCGGGCGGCAGTTTGGCTTCCACTAAGAAGGGCGCAATTCCTGCGATGCCCAGCCGAGAGGCGATGCTGGCAGCGGTTGAAAGCGGCGAGCGGATTTTATAATTGAATTTGTGATTGGGTAGCCTTGGGGGGCGGCTTTTGGCCTGCTAGGGCTACCTGATTTTGCATTTAGAGCGCCGATAGAGATCGTCAATTGCAGTATTATTTCATGAGGGTGAAAAATGAACTACGATAAGATCGTTATTTGTTTAGATATGGCGGGCTGCCCCAACCGGTGTAAGCATTGTTGGGTGGGACATTGGCCGAACGGAAAGCTGACAGAGGTGGATTTACGGTACGTGGCTGATCAGTTTCGCCCATACACAGCATGTTTGATAGTGGATGATTGGTATAGGGAACCGGATTACCGTGATAACTATCGGGAAATGTGGGAGCTGTGTCAGGAGCTATCGGATGAGCACGAAGAACATTATGAGTTAGCCAGTTTCTGGAGATTGGTGAGGGATGAATCATATGCCGATTGGCTGGTCGAACGTGGTGTGAAGAAAGTACAGCTGACATTGTTTGGTGGTCGGGAAAAGACAGATTATTATGTTGGACGCCGCGGAGCCTACGATGAGATCCTAAAATCAATTGATATTTTGTTAGAACATAAACTGGTACCGCGTATTCAATTTTTTGTAAATCAGGATACGGTGGTCGAGCTGCCGAAGGTGGAAAAGCTGATCGATGAACTGCGATTGGAAGAACGATGCCGAGCGTTAGGAAAAGAGTTTGTGTTCTTTATGCATCAGGGTGGCTGTGATGGTGAAAACGAGCAGTTTTATGATATATGGATCACACCGAAGGATATAAAGCAGTTACCCAAACGTATGGTGGACTGGACTCTGAAACATTTTGAGGCCTCTAACTTGGATGAAGTATTTGGTAGAACAGAAGAAGAGTTATACCATGAATTGGCATTGGATACCTCCACTCGAGATTTGGCGGAAAAGGAGCCGGTTTTCTTTGTGGATCAGTATTTGAATGTATATCCAAATCGATCGACACCGCGTGATTATTGGTGTTTGGGAAATTTGAAAACAGATGGGGTCGAGAATATATTGAAAAATTATGCTGAAAACAAAAGTCTTGCACAGCAGGCGCGTCTAACAGTGCCAATTTGTGAAATGGTGAAGAAAGTGGGAAATCCTAAGAGTCAGCGCCTGTTTACCAAGGGCGATTATGTGGACTATGTGTTGAATCAGTATTGTAAGAAGAACTGAAAAGGTGAGAAGTAATGATCAATATTCGAGTGATGACGATTTCTGATTACGAAGAAATATATGATGTGTGGATCAATACTCCGGGAATGGGATTGAATTCAACAGATGATAGTAAAGAAGGCATAGAGAAGTATTTAAAGCGAAATCCAACAACGAGTTTTGTGGCCGAGTGCGATGGAAAGGTTGTGGGAGTGATTATGGCCGGTCATGATGGAAGACGGGGATATCTACACCATACAGCGGTTTTATCGGCATATCGAAATCAAGGAATTGCCAAAACGCTTGTAGAGGCAGCGATGAAAGCATTGGAAAAAGAAGGAATACATAAAGTAGCTTTAGTCGCATTTAAGAAAAACGAGATAGGAAATGGTTTTTGGGAACACATTGGATTTGTTGAAAGAGAAGATATAGTGTATCGAAATAAGAATATTCATTATCTGGATCGAATCGACACTTGATGAAATATACAGCGGGCATAGAAGAAGCGAGGAACTAGCATGGAACGTATGGTGAGAAATGCTGCTAAGGCATTGATTATTAAAGATGGTAAAATGTTGGCGATTAAACTCAAAGATGAACAGGACGAATGGTATATCATGCCCGGCGGCGGACAAGATGTTGAGGAAATCTTACCCGAGACTGTTTGCAGAGAGGTGGCAGAAGAACTGGGTTTGCAGGTGGAAGTAAAGGATTTGGTGTTTGTCATAGAAGGCGTGCATGGAGAAAGCTTTCATCGGGTTGATCTTGTGTTTTTGTGTGAATACATAGGAAAGATCGAAAATGCTGTTTTGCAAAGTGACACCTACCAGGTCGGATACGATTGGCTTGATATCAAAAGTTTAAATACCACGCCGCTATATCCTTCTAAACTGCGCAGACAAATTATGAATCTGTATGAAGGGAAAGCATATAAGGTGTATTTGGGAAATGAAGAAATGGGAGATCCGGAAGTAGTGGATTGAGAAGGCATATCATGATGAAAAAAGTATATTTGATTGGCGGCACCATGGGTGTTGGAAAAACTACTGTATGCCAAAAACTTAAATTAGCTCTGCCGAATAGTGTATTTTTGGACGGAGATTGGTGCTGGGATGCCAGTCCCTTTCAAGTGACGGACGAAACCAAAGCAATGGTAATTGATAATATTTGCTACATGCTGAACAACTTTATTCATTGTTCGGTATATGAAAATATTATTTTCTGTTGGGTAATGCATGAGCAGAATATTATAGATTCTATCATTAGAAGATTAGATCTTGGTAATTGTGATGTGGAATGTATATCACTCATTGCAGATGAAAATCATTTGCGTGATAGACTGTCTAAAGATGTGGAAGCGGGCATTCGCAGTGAAGAGATTATTGAACGAAGTATAGCTAGAATACCTCTGTATGCATCGCTCGATACTTTTAAGCTCGATACCAGTTCGAAAGAAGTGCCGGAGATTGTCGACGAGATCAAACGGATTGGCAGCAGAAAGTGAGAACTCCTTTTATGAATAAAGAAGAATTACACGATTTAATAGCAAAGCAACAGCCCAATATATGTCAAATTGTGGCATATAGAAATAGCAAAAAAGTATATTCTGAGTGCTGGAATGACTATAAAGCAGATGATTGCACTCATATCATGTCAGCTACCAAAAGTATAGTATCTTTTCTTATTGGAATTGCTTTGGACAAAGGACAAATAAAGAGTGTTGATGATAAGGTTTTGGATTATTTTCCAGATTACAAAGTTAAAAGAGGAGAAAAAACGATCTACGATGTTACCATTAAACATTTGTTGACTATGAGAGCACCTTATAAGTGTAAAGGTGACCCGTGGTCAAAAGTTTGTTCAAGTGATAATTGGACATATTCATCTCTTGATTTTTTGGGTGGCAGAAAGGGATTAACCGATGAATTCAACTATCAGACGGTATGTCTCCATATCCTTTCGGGGATTTTGTATCAAGCAACGAATATGAAAACGGTTGATTATGCCAACATGTATCTGTTTGAGCCCTTGGGTATTAAGGTACACGTAAACTATTTGGCAGAAAGCGCTGAAGAACATAAGCAATTTACAATTAGTAAATTACCGAAAGCTAACATCTGGTTTTGCGATACGGATGGATTAGGAACGCCGGGATATGGATTATGTATGTCGGCAGAAGACATGGCTAAGATCGGGCTATTATGTTTGAATAAGGGTCGTTATAACGATCAACGAATCGTATCATCCGAATGGATAGAAGAGATGACGCGTCCTCGAAGGGTTGAAAGCAACAATTTCAGAGGAATGGAATATGGTTATCTGTGGTGGATTATTGATAACGAAAAAAATATATACGCAGCTATAGGCAATAGTGGGAATGTTATTTACGTAAATCCCGAAAAGAATGTGGTAATATCTGTAGCTTCCTATTTCAAGCCAACGATATTTGATCGAATTGATTTCATTCAGAAATATATAGAGCCGTATATTACAGAATAAGTCTGCTTGTGTAGATATATTTTTTACTTTAGGTATTGACTCTCACGTTTCGTCATAGTGTATACTCTGATTTGTGAGGTGATAAAATTGAAAATGCAGATTAAAGAATTTGCCGAAGTTACGGGTGTAAGCGTACGTACGCTTCATTATTACGATGAAATAGGATTGTTGGTGCCGGCCTTTGTTGAACAAAATACCGGCTATCGCTATTACGATGAAACCTCTCTTCTGCGTATGCAGGAGATCCTCTTTTATCGTGAACTTGATTTCTCTTTAAAGAGCATTGGAGAGATTTTGGTAGCCCCAGATTACAATAGAAACAAAGCATTGGAAGAGCAAAAGAAACTGCTCATGCTCAAAAAAGAACGATTGGAGCGGTTGATTTTGGCTATTGACGATGCAGTAAAAGGAGAATACATCATGAGAGCGTTTGATAACAGTGAATTCGAATCCTATAAGTCTGAGGTAAAGGCGAAATGGGGCCAGACGGATGCATACAAGGAGCATGCAGAAAAAACGAAGCATTACTCTAAGGAAAAGTGGAACAATCTGGCGGAAGGCATGAACGATATTTTTGCAGAATTTGCGTTGTGTATGAAGAAGGGAGAAGCAGCCTCTTCGTGCGAAGTGCAGAATCTTGTAAAAAAGCTGCAGGATCATATCAGTGAAAACTACTATCGGTGTACCAATGAGATCTTAGCAGGTCTGGGGCAGATGTATGTTGCGGATAATCGATTCAAAAGCAATATTGACAAACATGCGGAAGGAACAGCTGCCTTCGTCTGTGCAGCCATAGGTTCTTATTGCAAAGATAGAAATTGAATTATTGAATGACAGTATTCGATGCAATGGGAATATACCTCTATGTGTGTCATAATCCTGGTGATAAGAAAACGGAGTTAGGAGAAACAGAAGTCCAATGAAATTTAACTCATTAATACCGGAACTGACTGTATCAGATATTGAGCAGACAAAACATTTTTATATTGATATCCTGCAGTTTAAAATAGAATATGAGAGACCGGAAAATCAATTCGTTTTTCTCTCGCTGGAAGAAAATCAATTGATGTTTGAACAGGAGAACGGTAACTGGAGCGTCGGAGCACTTGAATATCCCTATGGAAGAGGCATTAATTTTGAGATGACTGTTTCCAGCGTAAAAGCCATATACGAACGAGTTTTGGGGGCAGGAATCAAGCCCTTCCGTGAAATGCAGGTCAATTATTATCGAAATGGCGATACCAACATGGTGCAAAAGGAATTTCTAGTGCAGGATCCAGACGGATATCTTTTGCGGTTTACGGAATGAGAAAATATAATTATTACGGTATTCTGAAAAGAATGGAGCAAATATAGTTATGAAAACAGCAAAAGTTATCGTTCTCCCGTATGATACGGCATGGAAAACTGCGTTTGAAGAAATAAAGAAAGAACTCGAAGAAGCGATCGGCGATCTGATTATTGGAATTGAGCATGTAGGAAGTACAGCGGTGGAAGGATTATCAGCTAAACCTTGCATTGATATTGATGTGATCATTCGGGATTACTCCATATTCGATGCAGTCGTTTGTAAGCTGAAAACGATCGGATACATTCATGAAGGTGATCTTGGAATCAAAGACAGAGAGGCATTCAAATATTCGGACAAACCTCATTTACTAAATCATCATTTGTATGTGTGTCCTCAAGATTCCGAAGAATTACATCGTCATATAACGTTTCGAGATTTTTTGAGAAGTAATCCGGAAGCAGTGAAGAAATACAGTTTAAGTAAAGAAACAGCTGCACAGTTATTTCCGGATAGCATTGATCAGTATATTGAGTATAAATCTCCATGTATTGAAGAGTTGTATAAAATGTGTGGTTTGAAAAAATAGCAATACCATTGATAAAGGTGCGGTATTTACCTTTAAGCAGATTGATATATGAAAAACCCGATCTATGAATCAAAATCATAGGTCGGGTTTAGTTGTTACAAAAAACAGAAAGTCCGTCGCCATCAAAACGCCATGCGCTGCCAGCCCTCTTCACGAATAGGTCCAAGCCCCAGCATTTCACGGCCCAAATTCACATAATAACGGTAATTTTCAATGGAAACTCCGTTGGGAATGCGATGATCCAGTGCAAAAATGGTTCCACCATTAAGCATGGGAGCAGACATTTTGTATTCCAGCTCTTTTCGAATCGCTTCGGGACCTTCCCGTAAAGCATGTTTGTTGAGACCGCCTTTAAAATACAGGGTCTTACCATACTTTGCACGAAGCTGCACCATGTCCATGCCGCCGACAGGCTCGCAGGGGTAAAAACACTGTACCCCGCAGGCAATAAAGGCATCCAGCACCGGGGTCATATCACCATCGGAATCCTGAGAAAACAGCACCGCGCCGGCGGAGCGAGCCGCATCCCAGATCCGCTGATAATAAGGAGCAATAAATTCACGCACCTGTCGCGGTCCAATCAGCGGTCCTGTTTTTCCGGCCAGATCCTCGTGAACGATCAAATTATCGATGGGCACAATATCTCGGATCCGATCAATGATCTGCGTGGTAGTATCCGCGATGGTATTCAAAATATCTTCGATCAGCTCCGGCTCCTCATAATAGGCAATACACAGATTTTCCTCGCCCATGAGTTCGCGGCATTCATCGAACCCACCGGGAAAGGCGAAAAGCGTCAAATATCCCAGATCCCGCAGTTTTTTCTGCTCCCGAAGCCTGTCGTAGTCGATGCGGTCCTCGGAAAACTGGTGCCAGTGCTTGATCTTCAGCCAGTCATCCATGGTTTCCACTGGAAATTCCAACGGCAGCGGAATGGTTGCACTTTGCTTGATGAGCTTACTCTTGCGTCCCTTGCTATCGATGAGCAGAGTGATCTCATCATTGTCCTCTAAAATCACATCGGTCAAGCCCGTCATCGCACCGGTATTCACGGCAAGTTCTGTCTTTAGCACATAATCCCAATCGAAGGCCACCATGGAGATCTCCTTCTCCGACGCACCCTGCCGGCGCCACTCCGCCTCCAAAGGCAGCAGAGGACCAAACAATTCACAAAACATCTCCCGACCGGTGAACTGATGCTGACAATGGGCAATATATTGATCACGTTTCCAAATCATAGTGAACCTCCTAAGTGCGCAAAGCGCAAAACGTTGTTCTAAACAGCTTTTTCATAAGTGTATCATAATTTGGTCAAAAAGCAATTGAGTTTGATGAAAAATACAGGGATTTGTGGTATACTGGAGTTACGTAACAATACGAAAGAGGGGTAGACTGATGAACGAACTGATTTTGGTTCAGCCTTCTGCGGCCTATGTGGAGCAGATCGCTGATTACAAAGCTGAATTTCCCGTCGATAGCCCGCAGGTAACCTATTTTGTCGATCGAATTCCCGGCATGGATCATTTGGAGGAATACGAATCGGTAGAAAAGTGGCTTGACTATCTGCAGACTATGAAGGGCAAAGTTACCTGGTATATGTGTGTGCGGCCAAAGGATCACAAAATTGTGGGGTTTAGCTGCCTGCGTCATAGGTTGGAATATGATGACGATGACATTGATTTCGCCTCACACATTGGATATTCCATTCGTCCCAGCGAGCGGCGCAAGGGCTACGCCAAGGAACAGCTAAGGCTGGTCCTTATGGAGGCGAAGGTTCTGGGGATAGATAAAGTCCGCATTGTGTGCCGCGACAGTAATGAAGGAAGCAATCGAACCATTGCCGCCTGCGGCGGCCACTACGTGGATTCGCTATATGGTGAAGAGTCCGGGATCACGATCAATCGGTATGATGTGATGGTAAAATAATTGTATTGTCGTAGGAGGATTAGAAATATGCCTGTACATGAGGAGTCGTTTAGAATCGGCTGCGGAAGATATATTCAAGGAAAGGGCTATATTGCCAAATTGAGCGATGAGGTTGCCAGAGTGGGAACCAGGCCTTTGATCATAGGTGATGATACCACGATCGCCATTACCCGTGAGAAGATCGGGGAGTCACTGGGGGCTGCCGATATTAAGTTTCAAATACAGATTCATAACGGTACCTGCAATCATGAGGATGCGAAGGAGCTGGCCGCTTGGGCTGCGCAGGAAGGGTTTGATGTGATCGTAGGCGTTGGCGGTGGTGTGATCATGGATTTTGCCAAGCTTTGTGCCTATTACGCGAAGTTTCCGGTGATCAATGTGCCCACATCCAGTGCGACCTGTGCTTCCTATGCACCGCTGAGTGTTTGCTATACGAGGGAGGGCCGTACGGTCGGGACCTGGCATTATGAATATGAGGTGAATGCGGTGATTGCAGATACGGAAGTTTTGGTCGCACAGCCTGTAAATCTGTTTTTAGCCGGAGTGTTTGATGCCCTTGCAAAATGTTTGGAGATCAAGCATCGTTATCAGGAGGGCGACGAGGTGTATCCTATGGGACTCGATTATGCCTATGCCATGGCAAAACGTTCCTTTGCGGTTTTGACCGAAAAGGCGGAGAGCTGTTTGAAGGCTATGGCCAAAGGGGAGATCACGAAGGAGTTTGAGAACGTGATTTTTACAGCCATTGCGGCCACCGGTGTTATCAGTGGTATTGCCCGTGGATCCAATCAAACGGCGCTGGCGCATAAGTTTTACGAGATGACGCGGCGGCTCTTTCCGGAGAGTGCTCGCCCGTATTTGCACGGAGAAATCGTGGGTGTAGGTCTTTTGCTGCAGAATCATTATAATGGCGAGGAGCAAAGTAATGAGTATCTGCTGGCATTGATGAAACAGTATGGAATGCCCTGCTGCGCCGCGGATGTGGGTGTTGAAATGTCGGATGAGGCTTTTGAAGAGTATTACTCGCGCATTTGCAATAGTAGTGCCATTGATCCAGAGAATGAGGATATGTGTAAACGATTCAGAGAAAGCTTAACATATTTTTGGAATCTGGGAAGGGGCGAGAACAAATGAAACTGATTATTATTGCGGGTATGCCGGCTACGGGAAAAAGTACCTTGGCACGGGCGCTTTCAGAGAACTTTTCTTTTCCGGTGCTGGAAAAGGATGATATTAAAGAAGAGATGTTTGATACCGTGGGATATCGGGATCTGACAGAAAAGCGGGCGCTGGATGTGGCAGCCAATGCCATCCTGCTGCGCTGCACCGAGGCGATATTGTCAAAGGGACAGCCGTTGATCGTTGTGAATAACTTTGACAGTAATATGAGCGGCAGAGTGCAGGAGATGATCGATCGGACAGGCTGTCAGTGTGTGACGGTGTTTTTGAATGGCGATCCTGAGGTGCTGTATCAGCGATATGTTGCCCGAGATGCGAAACGGGTCAGACATTTAGGTCATACCTTTATCGATCGGTATCCGCCGCTGGAAGGGGATGAACTGGGTCGAAGCATGACTAGGGAATATTTTGCCGACCGTTTTGAAAAGCATGGAATGGCTGATTTTAAACTGAAGGGCTGCCGGATCGATCTGGATGCGACCTATCCGGAGAAGATCGATGTGGCTAAACTGATCAGTGATATTCATAAACAATTTGAAGGAGAAGAATCAAATGCTTAAGCAAGAACCTTGGATTGGGTATGTAAAACCCGGTAGAATATTTGGAAATTTGTATTTTGTTGGAACTCACCCCACATCGGTTCATTTGGTCGATACCGGAGATGGCCTGCTGCTGATCGATACCGGATGTTTGAGTAACCTGTATTTGGTGATCCAGAATATATGGGAGATGGGTTTTAATCCGAAAGATATTAAATACATTCTGCATTCTCATGGCCATTTTGATCATGTGAATGGCACCGCAGCTTTAGCCAATATGACAGGTGCCACCACCTATTTGGGTAAAGATGATTTATGCCTTGTAACAGGAGAGATAAATCCTTTCTCGATTCCGGTACGTCCGTTCAAGCCCGATGTTTTGATCAATGATGGTGATGTATTGACCTTTGGAAACACAACCGTGAAGTGTGTATCCTCTCCCGGTCATACCGATGGGGTTATGTCCTTCTTTTTTGATGTTACCGATGGCGTGAAGACCTACCGTGCCGGTATGCATGGCGGTGTTGGCTTGGTTACGCTGAATAAGAAATTCCTTACGGAACAAAATCTTCCTTTTGAAAACAGACAGAAGTATTTGGATTCCTTAGAGAAACTGAAATCGGAGCATGTGGATATTTTCATCGGAAACCATGTGGGTAACAATGATACCGAAGGTAAGCTGAAAAGAGCGGAACTGGAAGCGGAGAATCCGTTTATCGATCCCAATGAATGGCAGGCTTTTCTGGTGGAATGCCGAAAAAATATGGAACAGCTGATTGAACAGGAAGCAAAAGAGGAAGAGGAGAGCATTTAACTATGTTGAATACGATCAAGCAAATCGAAGAAAATAAGATCATTGTGATTGTGAGAGGGGTTGCAAAAGAAAAGCTGATTCCTTTGGCAGAGGCTATGTATGAGGGCGGCATTCGGATCATGGAATGTACCTATGATGCAACGGGAAAAATGCCCGATGAGGAAAATGCGGCGAACATTGCCATGCTGGCGGAGCACTTTGGCGAGCGCATGGTTGTGGGTGCCGGTACAGTGCTGACAGAAAAGCAGGTACGGCTGACAAAGGAAGCCGGCGGTAAATTTATTATTTCTCCCGATACGAATGAAGCTATTATTAAAGAATCGAAGGCTCAAGGGCTGGTATCCATTCCCGGGGCGATCACACCCAGCGAGGCTGCTGCAGCCAACCGTGCAGGAGCGGATTTTGTAAAGATGTTCCCCATTGATTTCTATGGTCCCCGTTATTTGAAAACCATCGCCACTCCATTATCCCATGTGAGATTTCTGGCAGTAAACGGAATCAATGAAAACAATATGAATGAGTATTTGGAGGCAGGTGCCTGCGGCGTAGGAGTTGGCTCCGGTATTGTTAATAAGAAATTGATTGAAGAGGGAAACTTTGAAGCGATTACGCTGTTGGCTAAGAAATATACGGAAAAGCTTGGATAAAAGAAGAATGGAGCACTCGGTTTTGGAAACAGAACCGGGTGCTTTGTTTTGAAGAGGGTTTGAAGTCTACTTCATATTGGGGTATAATTAGGAGGAGGAAGATAGAGTATGGGGTACCAGGATAATGTAATGAAGATGTTTTTCAGTGATCCGTATGTGTTTGCAGATATCTTTAATTTTTGGCTTCATGAAGGAGTATAGATTATTGAAGCAGAGAATTTAAAAGAAGCATCGGAAAGTTTAGTCAACTTTTCGCGCAGGCAAGAGAAGTATGTTGGGGTGATAGAAGAACTGGTTGAAACGGAAACAAAAAGGCTGAAAAGTAATGAAAAAATTCGAGATTTGGTGAAGCATTGTATCTGCAAAGAAGATGGTAAGTCAATATATGCAATTATGGCTATAGAGGCGCAAACCGATGTGGATTATAGTATGGCGGCCAGAGCGATGATCTACGATGGTCGGCAATATGAAAAACAGTTGGATGAGATACGGAGAAAGCACGAACGGGCTATAAAACAGTTGGAGGAACAGTGGATACTGCGAAAGTTCACGAAGGATGATCGCTTGACGCCTGTAATTACGTTGATCGTATATTTGGGACCGACGGCTTGGAATGGGCCGCGTACCTTGCATGATCTGTTAGTGCCACAGGATCCGGTGTTGTTGAAGTATACGGCAGATTACAGGTTGAACTTGATCGAACCATTTGCTATCAGTGAAGAAGAAATTGATAGATTTCAATCGGATATGCGAGAAGTCATTCTATACATTAAGGCATCTGAAAATACGAAGTATCTGAAGCAATTGTCAGAGGATCGACGCTTTCGAAAAGTGAGTGTGAGTGCTGCACGAGTGATCAACGAAGTCACTAAGTCACAACTGACGATTAATGAAGAAGAGGAGGAGATTGATATGTGTAAAGCGATTCAAGGAATGAGAGAAGAAGGACGTAACGAGGGAAAGGGAAGTTTAATATTGACTTTTATGGAAAAGAGTAAGTGTGATCTGGAAACTGCATTGGAGTTCTTTAATATTGAACATGAGGAACGAGAAGGAATCGTTCGATATGTGGAAATGAATCGATGAAACAGTTGCGTAAGTGAAAAAGGATAGTGATAATGACAGCAGTACAGGCTGAAAGGCTTGTACTGTTTTTTTGTTGCAAATAGATCCTAATTGAAAAGATTTGACTGCACATAATAGTGCTGAGAGTCTTGCGTAACATTGAACAGAGTGTTAATATAAAAGTATATTTATTACAAGACTAACGAATCCTCGTTGCGTGGTCGATTCGATTATATCGTCCTCTTTGCGCTCTGCGCACATCCCGATACAAATATAAAGGAGGCTCGTTCTATGCCTGAAATCATAAAAGTTTTTAAAGAAGAAATCCCAACCCTTCGTTTCATCGGTAAGAAATACGACAACTTTGGTCATTGGGATGAATGGTGGGAGAACGGTTGGTTCGATTTGCTGGAGCAGACCATGGGAGGTCCGGAGAAGATTCTGGCGGTCTGGGAAAATGGCGGCGGCTACCTTGGTATGGAGCGGCGAGCAGCTGACGAGCCTTTTGCTTATTATATCGGTATGCTGACTCCTGAGGGGACACCTGTGCCGGAAGGGTTTGTGAGTATCGATTTTGAAGGACTGAGCCTTGGAACCTGTTGGATCTACGGTAAGGAGGACGAGGTGCATGATACATCAGCCTGTCGAGGTAAATTGGAAGCAGAAGGCCTGCGAGTGTGGAAAGATGCAAAAGGGGCCGAATGGTCCTTTGAAAACTGTTTGTGTCCACGCTACACCACGCCGAATGAACAGGGAAATGTGATTTTAGATTATTGCTATTTTATATATACAGAGGAGACGGATAAATAATGGAAGCAAAGCGAATTAGCGGCCTTGCCTATGCTCAAAGCAGTCTTTTGGGGCATGAGGCAAATAAAGCATTAGATGGAAATACGGAAACATATTGGGAAGCAGAGCCGTATTATCAGTGGTGGATGCTGGACTGCGAGGGGTTATACGATATTGAAACCATTACAGTTGAAACGAAGAGCGATGGTGACAAGTTCTATCGCTATGCAATCGAGTACAGTACCGATCGGATCAACTGGCAGGAACTCTATGAAAAGACCGACAATGAGCTGCCGATTCCCGGCGGTGAGACCTACGAGGCTCACGTAAGAGCGCGTTATATTCGCATTACCATGACCTATTGCTCGGAGGGTGAAGCGGTTTCTTTAGTACGCGTGGAAGCGGTGGGCTGCCCGGCTGCGGAACTGGTAATTGAGCGAAAGCAGCTGACTAAAGAACGTGTGAGAGCCGTTGAATGCGACGAGGTTTGTGGTTTCGAACAGAAGGAAACCGATGAACTGGAACCGGGCTGGACAGATCAAATGCTGTTGGCAGATCAGGCAGGCTGTTACGCCGTTTTTAAAAACGTACAGTTAAATCGATTAGAAGGCCAACAACTGAAAGGCCTATTTTATCTGCCGGAAGAGGATGCAAACCTTCATATACAGGCTGAGATTCGTTTAGACGGCAAAGATGGCGAGGTCATCGGCCAAATGGATATGCACCTGCAGTTTACTCCATGGGTGCAGTTTGCCTGCGATCTGGCCGACGGCGAGTATGGGAAGCGGGACCTGTATTTTTGCATCACAGGCATGGATGCACCGCAGAAACTGGGCATCCTATGGCTGCAGATCATGCCGAAACCGGAGCTGAAACGAGGCATCATTGAACATGCCGATGAACTGCCGGAGGGCGCAGTTGCCGGAGCTCGAAACGAACTGAATGAGTATAAGGCTTATTTGGGCAATGTACATTGCCATACCGGCTTTTCCGATGGAGCTCGCACACCCAATTTTGCCTACGACTATGCTCGTTATGTGGCGAAGCTGGACTTTTTAGGCATCACAGAACACAGCAATTTGTTCGATGATACCTTTGATGCCAATGCCAGTCGAAAGTGGCGGGACATCAAACGCTTTGCCGAGGAAAAAACAGAAAACGGAAAATTCCTGGCCCTCATGGGATCGGAAACCACATGGTACAACCAGTTTGGGCACATGAATATGTATGGTGCCGATTACTTTTTGAATCCCTACGAACTGCGCTACAATGACACGAAGCAGTATTATGAACGGCTCAAAGAATATCCCAGAGCGATCAATCAGTGGAACCATCCCTGGGCCTGTGGCGATCGACATCTGGATATGTTTGAGCCCTACGATGCAGAGCTGGATCCGGTCATGTACACCATGGAGCTCAAGAGCTTTGAGGATTTGGAAATGGAGGGTCTTTCCTACTATATTCATGCGCTGGATCTGGGCTGGCATATTTCGCCGGTGGGCAACCAGGATAATCACAGCGCAGACTGGGGAACCTATAACGATGTCCGAACCGGAGTGGTTGTCAAACAGCTGACCAAGGCTGATTTTTACGACGCCTACCGTAACCACAGAACCTATTATACCTGTGCCAAAAACCTACGACTGGCTTATCAGACTAATGGCTATATGATGGGATCGATCATTCCCAAAGCGGAGCAGTACCGTTTTGAAGTCAAGCTGACCAACCAAGAGACCGATGCCGAGTTCAAATGCATTGAAGTGCTGGGCGAGCAGGGAAAGGTGCTGATGACGGTTCCGGTAACCGGTCACAGCGCAGACATCTCCTTCGAGGTAGCTGTGCAGAATCGATACTATTTCCTGAGGATCCGTCAACAAGACGGCGCCCTGGCGATAACGGCACCGGTGTGGCCCGAGTAAAAGATATCAAAGGCCGCAGAGCGGAAACAACAGACTCCTAAAAGGAAAACAGAGTCCAACACAAGAGCCTTCGAATAGAAGGCTTTTTTTGTTGCCCATCCGGACGATGGTGATAGAATAAGGGAAAACATCACCCTTTCGCCTCCGGCGAAAAAATTTAAAAAAATTTTTAAAAAAGTACTTTACAACTTTAGCGCGATGAAGTATAATACGATCATCAAACAAAACAACCGGAGACACCGGACAAACAGAAAGGGATTTGAAACATGAAAAAACTTATGGCAATTGTAATGGCAGCGCTGATGATTATGACCTGTATGGTTGGCTGTGGTAAGGAAGAAGAAAAGACAGTTGTTGTTGGTTACACAATTTATGCTCCTATGAACTACCTTGATGAAGATGGCAACCTGATCGGTTACGATACCGAACTTGCTGAAGCCGTATTTGAAGGCCTTGGTTACAAGGTAATCTTCCAGGAAATCGATTGGGACAGCAAATACACCGATCTGGATTCCGGAACCATCGATTGTGTATGGAACGGTTTTACCTGCAATACCGCAGATAGCGACGGTATCCTTCGTTCCGAAAAAGTGGACTTCTCCTTTAACTACATGGAGAACCGTCAGGTGATCATTGCCAAGGCTGATGCCGGTATTGAGACCGCAGCTGATCTGGATGGCTTGACTGCAGCAGCTGAGAGCGGCTCCGCCGGTGAAAGCTATGCTGAAACTCTGGAAGGCGTAACCGTTAAGGGTTATCCTAAACAGACTGATTGCTTGTTCGAAGTAAATGCCAGTACCGCTGATTTCGCAGTATTGGATGCACAGCTGGCTAAGAGCTATGCAGGCCAGGGCGACTACGCTGACATCGTGATCGTAGATGGACTTTCCAGCGACGTTGAATACTATGCTGTAGGCTTCAAGAAAGGTAGCGACCTGACTGCTAAAGTTAACGAACAGTTTGATAAGCTGGGCAAAGACGGCACCATCGCTAAGTTGGCTGAGAAATACGAAGTGGCTAACACCGCTATCACCGATTTCTCCGATCAGAAATAAGAGAAATATAGCGAAGTAAATATAGAGAAAACATCCGGGTCGGAGGCGGTTCGTACCGCGTCCGACCTTAGCCCTGAAAAAGGGTAGTATGATTTTGTTTTTTTGGAGAGAATAATATGTCTTTTTTAGAAGTAACAGCCTTTTTGTTTGACGGTTTTAAAATATCTTTGTTAATTTTCGCGGTGACCCTACTGGTAGGTGCACCCTTGGGTCTGCCCATTGCCTTTTGTTCCATGAGCCGGTTTAAACCGATTAAAGCAGCGTCGAAGATCATTGTATGGATCGTACGTGGCGTGCCGCTGATGCTGCAGATCTTTATTATTTATTATGTGCCGGGCCTGTTGTTCGACGCCCCGATCTTCAGTCAGATGGATCGCTTTTTCTTCATCAACTATGGAATTAGCGATGCGGGTCGTATCATTGCGGTACTGTTGGCCTTTTCAATTAACTATGCATGTTATTTTTCTGAAATCTATCGTGGTGGTATTGAAAGTATTTCAAAGGGTCAGTATGAGGCTGGCTATGTGCTGGGTCTGACCAAAAAACAGATCTTTCGCAATATTATTTTGAAACAGGTAATTCAGCGAATCGTTCCGCCCATGTCCAATGAGATCATCACCTTGATCAAGGACACAGC